>JBCBKZ010000240.1:0-7461 GCA_038520955.1 Bacteroidota bacterium
CTGTAGAGTTAGAAGAGAATACCACTTCCCAAGCTTCATTCTCTTTGGGGAGAATGTGTAAACCGTAGGTACCAGCTGGTAAAGTCTTGCCTTCTATCTGAACTTCGTGTTCAAAAGAGATGCTGGTAATCTCGTTAGCGCCTGAACGCCACATCTGGTTGTAGGGAACCAGTTTCCCCCAGATTACTCTCCCTTTAGCTGCAGGCCTGTGGTAGGAAATGCTCATATCCGTAAAACCGATGGTCTGACTAACCATAGCCGCCGGGCTTTTACGTGGAACGGGAATAGGATCTTTTTGTGCCAGTAATGAAACGGGTAGTCCTACTATTAGGATCAATAATGGGAGAATGTATCTTTTTTGCATGCTTGATAGGATTAACATCTCAAAATAACATTAATCTATTAAATCCATTTGTCGGGTAGCTTCCGCTACCGTTTTTACTGGTAGTTGGCAGGTAAAGCCTTCACACACATACACAGTAGTTTCTTCAGCCATCCGCTGATGCAGTATAGGTAGATTACTCTCTTTAATATCTCCAGCGAATACTCTGTTGGGATAGTAAGAATCAGCTATTTCTAACCTAAAAACCTTTGCCATCTCTCCAGTTATGGCCACCTCATAGTGACGGAAGTATTCTTTCAGGAATAGTTGAGACCAGGCTGCATGCCACATGGCCGAGGAGACCACATTCTCCTTCACGTTCGCGAGCATCTGCTGATAGAATTGCTGATACTCGGCTTCGTGGGTAAATAGCCAGAGGGTATGGAAAGCATGGGCCAAAATGGCATTGGAAGAAGGGATGACATCATCCTGCACCTCCATTTTCCGCTTGATCAACACCTCCTCAGTATCCGAAGTATATAAGAACATACCTGATTTCTCATCATAGAAGTGCGCCTTCACATAGCTGATGAGCTGAGTAGCAAAGTCCAACCACTCCTGTTCAAAACTCACCTGATACAAAGCGAGCAGTCCATCAATAACATTAGCATAGTCGTCCAAAAAGGCAGTAATAGTAGCCTTCCCATTTTTGTAGTTTCTGGATAGCTTCTCCCCATCAAACATCTTCTCCCGAATGAAAGAAGCTATCCCAATTGCATTCCTCAGAAATCTACTTTCCTGAAATACCCTAAACGCATCCGCATACCCCTTCATCATTAATCCATTCCAGGAAGCCAGGATCTTATCATCCAGTCCCGGGCGAATTCTCCCTTCTCTGGCTTTTAGTAGCTTCTCTCTTCCTTCCTGCATTTCATCCTTAAAAGAGGCTACATCCAGTTTCCATCTTTCCGCAAACTCCTCTTCTGTTTCCAGGGCAAAGAGAATATTGGAACCTTCCCAGTTGCCGTAGGGGTGGATATTGTGATAGTCTGAGAAGAGTTTCCCTTTCTTACCCAGGATCAAGTTCACCTCATCATAGGACCATACGTAAAACTTCCCCTCCACACCCTCACTGTCAGCATCCAGAGAAGAATAACAACCACCCTCAGGAGAGGTGAGTTCTCTTTCCATGAAATCTGCTGACTGAAACACCATCCGCTTGTATAACTGTGCCTTTGCGGAAGATTTATCCTTCTCCGCCTGGTAAGCTTCACTATATAGGCTCATGAGTTGCCCATTGTCATACAGCATCTTCTCGAAGTGAGGTACCTTCCAGAAAGCATCTACCGAATATCTGGCAAAGCCTCCCCCAACCTGATCATAAATTCCTCCCAAAGCCATCTTCTCCAAGGTAGTATTTGCAGCATGCTGTACCTGACCAGCCAGCTCCATTCCGTTTTTCTCCATGAGAAAGGCACACCTCAGGAGAAAGAGATTATTCATGGGGAGGGGGAATTTATTAGCCTGGGTTTTTCTCCCTCCATACTTGGCATCCATATTATTTATCCAGTGGGCCACCATGTCATTTAGTTCTCCCTCAGTAAGAGAAAAAGCTTTATGAGCTTTATGTAGATCTCCCCCATCCAGTATGGCCTGTTCCAGATTACTAGCATATTCCAACGTTTTCTGGGGGTTTTGGCGTGCCATATCAGATACCTGCGTAAGGATATCCATCCAGGTTTCTTTCGGGTAGTAAGTTCCCCCAAATATGGGCCTTCCGTCAGGTAAGGCTATGGCGTTTAGGGGCCAGCCGCCTCTCCCTGTCATGATCATGACGGCGTCCATATAGATTTTGTCTATGTCTGGTCTTTCTTCCCTATCTATCTTAATGTTCACGAAGCGCTCATTCATCAGCTTAGCTACCTCCTCATCTTCAAAAGACTCATGTTCCATCACATGGCACCAGTGGCAGGCAGCATAGCCAATACTCACCAAAATGGGTTTATTCTCCTCTCTGGCTTTGGTGAGGGCTTCTTCTCCCCAGGGGTACCAGTCTACGGGGTTATTGGCGTGTTGAAGTAAATAGGGACTACTTTCCTGACTTAGACGGTTGGGCATATGGGTGTTGTTTGGATAGTAAACTTCAAAGGTAAGAGAAAGGTTGAAGACTCAAGAGAATGACTGAGATTGATACCTAAAAAATCATCTTTTCGTTTTATGATTAGTAATCGCCAGGAAAATGAAACAGCTTCGCTTTTTTTGCCTACTATGTTGCTCTCTCTGTCTATTCTCTTGTGAGGAAGAAACCATTACACCTCCAGAGGAAACCATAAATGGGACTATCCTTCTGGAAGAATATATGATTCCTCATGGCTCCACTATTCCTAATCAAGAGGGGGAGAAATATCAGATCTATGTAAGAGAAAAGGTAAAAGACAGTACCCTACTGAATGCTAGTATAGCAGGTAAAGTGGTCCTTCTGGTACATGCTACCATTACCCCTTCCATCTCTTCTTATGACCTCCCTTATGAGGATTATAGCATCATGGAGTCCCTGGCTGATAAAGGGCTGGATGTATTCACTTTTGATTTCATAGGGTATGGAAAATCTTCCTATCCAGCTCCTATGGACAATCCCTGCAACCTTTCTCCTGATGACCAGAAAGCATTGGGGCTAACACCATGTGAGGCGGATTATCCCTTTACTATGACTACAGGCTTTTCAGAATTAGACGAGATTGATACAGTGGTAGAGTTCATTAAACGGACTAGGAATGTATCCAAAGTTCATATATATGGCTTATCACTTGGGGGCATCCGCAGCCTGAATTATGCTATGGCTCACCCTGAAAACATTGAACAAATTGGGGTACAGGGAGTAGCCAGATATTTCTCCTTCGACTTAACTCCCTCAACCATCCCAGCTAATGGGTTCCCGATGAAGATTACCACAGAGAATGTCATGCTGGATAGACTGAACGATGATCTATTTACAGATACACAGCGGGATATTCAGATCAATCCAACCGTTTGGCAAACGGTTAAGGAACAAGACAGTCTGGGGCAAAGTTGGGGAAGTGGTGGAAGTAGATATCCCAGCCTCCAACTTTATGGCTTCCAAAGATCTGATCTGGAACAGCTAAGCTTGCCCTGTCTTATTCTCAGTGGGGAAAATGACAGAATTCTCAATCCTCTCCTTCCCTTACGTTCAGATTTAGGGCTAAGCCTTTATAACGATATGCTAACCTCTCCTAAAAAGATCCATCTAACTGTGGAGAATACGGGACATGTGATGATGTATGACTATGGTGCACGTTATATGCGTGAGGTCATGGTAGAATGGTTCCTGTCAGGAAGTGTGAATACACGCCTTGAAGGAGTAGGAACTATCAATACAAGCGGTGAATTTAGTTGGGAGTAATTAATTCATCCCTGGAGGAATAGCAAAAACTTCTTCTAAAGAGATAGACAGGCCAGGAAACAGTGGAGTAGTCAATATCTCAACAGAGGTAAGAGGTTTCTTTCCTATAAACACTCCTTCAGTCGATCGTTCATACACAAGCACAGATTCTGTCATAGGAGTTACAATCCAGTACTCCTTCACACCGGCACTTTCATACAAAGAGAATTTCTCATTCATCTCTTTCTGAGTATTACCTGGAGAAAGAATTTCTACTACCAGATCTGGTGCACCTAGACATCCCCTATCATCTATTTTTGAGGGATCACAAATCACACATAAATCTGGCTGGACGACAGTATAGATTTTACTATTCTCATTTTCGCCATCTTGTGGAAGTCGGACATCAAAGGGAGCAGCGAAAAGTTGACAAGTAGCTTTGTAAAAATAGTTCACCATTGGTCTGATGAGATTCATAGAAATCTGCTGATGTCCTGAATTTGGAGCAGGAGACATCAGGGCTATTTTTCCCTTGAGTAATTCTAACCTATCCTGGAATACCCATGTCAGATAATCTGCATAAGTATAGGTTTTAGTAAGATCAAGTTGATTTATACTGGTAATCGCCATTAAGAGATCTTTCCCCTAATTTACACTTTTTCTGCGATCTTAGCATCTACGGAATACTTTCCTGGGCCTAATATCAGTAAAACCAGATACACATAAGTGTACATTAAACCCAATTCTTTTCTGATGAAGGGATCTCCTCCGTGAATTACCCACACTGCCACCATCATACAGATAATTAAGGGAATGGTAGCCGCACGGCTTAGCAGCCCAAGGACAAGAAGAAAAGAGCACAATACCTCAGCGAAAATCACCAGAATCAGGCTGTTCTCATTCCCTACCCCTAATGGATCGGGGAATCCTTCTCTCTTCTCAGCATAGCCCATCAACTTAGGGATCCCGTGAGAAAATGCCATGGTTATGCCAAATCCCAATCTCAATAACAAGAGGCCAATGCTTACTCTGATTTCAGAGGTAGTATCAAACAGTAATTTCTTCATTTCTATATCAAGTTACATCCAGTTTAGATAAGGGGTAGTTTGAGTCTGAATTATAACAATCCTGATTAGTTCATTCAAGGCTGGTGGGGTCTTTTTTTTAACGTTGGAGAATTCAGGGTTAGTTTCATTCGTGACTTAGGGTCTCTACTAAAGAAAGACCATTACTACAGTTGCTTATGAACACCAAAAATTCCCTAAACCGCCGAAAATTTATGGGAACAGTAGCCAAATCTACGGCTGCTTTCACCATAGTCCCCAGAAGTGTCCTGGGAAGAGGATACACCCCTCCATCAGACAGAGTTACTGTAGCCAATATTGGCTGTGGTACGCAGGGGCTGAGAGAAATGAAAGACATGTTGCAGAACAAAGAGGTACAAGTAGTATCTGTTTGTGATGTCAACAAATTCAGTACTGACTACCTGGACTGGTCCCCTCAAGGATTACTAGCGAATATGCAGCAGACGCTCAAAGATTCCAGCTGGGGAAGTTCCATTAAGGGAATCCCGGGAGGAAGAGATATCGCCCAACAATACATATCCGACTACTACGCCAAAAACCTCAAAAAGGATGGGTTTAAAGGCGTATCCTCTTATGAAGACTTCCGGGAGTTACTGGACAAGGAAACAGATATAGACGCCATCAAGATCATGACCCCAGATCACCACCACGGCTGGATGGCGCTGGAGGCTATGAAAAAGGGTATACATGTCATCACACATAAGCCTATCTCCAATCGATTGGTGGAAGGAAGGAAGGTGATAGCCGGAGCCACCTCTTATGATGTAAGAACGCATTTGTTAGCCTGGGAAGATAAGTCCACCTATAAACTCATCAAGCAATGGATAGATGATGGGGTTATTGGAGAACTAAAGGAAATCCATAACTGGAGTTTTCGTCCAGTTTGGCCTCAATACATGGGAAAACCAGAAGGCAGCATGCCTATCCCAGAAGACTTCAACTGGGAGCTTTGGCTGGGGCCAGAAAAAGACAGACCCTATCATCCCCACTATACGCATAACGTTTTCCGTGGATGGTATGACTTCGGAGGGGGGAGTATTGCAGATATGGGCCATTACAGTTTGTTCCCGTTATTTAGAACCCTTGGCATCAACACCGCTCCACGGACCGCTAAGGCATACGGTACTCAATACCGGACCACAGTAAACAACGTATGTAGGCCTGTCAACAACCAAGAAGCATTCCCCTACTCCTGTATGTACAAATTCCAGTTCCCTGCACAGGAGAGCCTGCCAGCTTTTGATCTGTATTGGTATGATGGCGGCATGAAGCCATTCGCACCGGAAGAACTGGAAGAGGATGGAGAAGATATAGCTGCTGAAGGTTTGATGTTCGTAGGAGATCAGGGAAAAATCCTGGCTGGATTCCAAGGAGAAAATCCCAGAATCATTCCTTCTAAAAAGATGAAAGCCTATCAGGGCAGCAAAAAGTATGATAAATCTAAGGCGGAAAGGCGATCTGACACATGGGTACGTGCCATCAAGTCAGGAGAAGAATCTCCTGGAAGTTTTAGGTATGCAGGTCCCATAACTGATATGGTCAACCTGGGAGCTGTTTCTCTTAGGGCAGGCAAAAAGGTAGTCTTTGATTCGGATAAAACCCAGATCACCAATGATGACAAAGCCAATAAGCTTTTGAATAGAGATTACCGGAAGGGATGGGAAATCAGCTAATTCAAGACTTCACATTAATAATATGATTATGACAACTTTTCATAGACGAACATTCTTAAAAACCTCTGCTATCACTTCAGCAGGCATTCTTTTAGCTATGGATACACTCGCTTCCTCTTCACAAAAACCCATTTTTGATATCTCCCTGGCACAATGGTCCCTTAACAAGCTTCTCTTTAGTGGTAAGATGGATAACCTGGATTTTGCAGTAGATGCCCGGAAGCATGGCATAAGCGCTATAGAATATGTCAATCAATTCTTCATGGATAAGGCAGAGGATGCTGCTTATCTGAAAGAGATGAAAACCAGAGCGGATGGAGAGGGGGTAACCTCCTTACTCATCATGTGTGACAGAGAAGGCCAATTAGGTGCTGCGAAAGAAAAGGACCGTAATCAAACAGTAGAGAACCATAAAAAATGGGTAGATGCCGCTAAGTACCTCGGTTGCCACTCTATCAGAGTCAACGGCTATAGTAGTGGAACTTTTGGAAGTCGTCCTATCAACTTCTATGAGTCCATGAAGCTGGTAGCTGATGGGCTCCACAAGCTATGTACCTATGCAGACACAGCCGGTATCAATGTCATCATAGAAAACCATGGAGGCCATTCCAGTTATGCTCCCTGGTTAATGGGTGTTATGCGAATGGCGGACCATCATAGAGTAGGAACTCTCCCTGACTTTGGGAACTTCCGCATCCAACGTTCGGAAGATGGGGATAAAGCCGTTTCTTATGATTCTTACAGAGGAACAGCAGAACTCATGCCCTTGGCTAAGGGTGTAAGTGTTAAGCCAGTGGTGTGGGATGATAAGGGAAACACCATGGACCTTGACTATGAAAAGATGATGAGAATTGTATTAGAAGCCGGTTACAGAGGGTATTGTGGAATAGAGCATGGAGAAGAAGGTAGGATTTGGGAGAGTATAGGAGAGGTGAGAAATAAGCTCCTCGCTACCCGAAACTGGTTGAGCAAAGAATATTC
>JBCBKZ010000241.1:0-7415 GCA_038520955.1 Bacteroidota bacterium
CTTTGCTGCTAGATGTCATCACAAATGTTGATACCACAGAGGTGATTGTAGAGCTTTCTGAGCCCAATCGCGCAGGAATTATCCTACCGAATCTTCAAGAAGATGGAGAAAATATCCTGATGTTGATCATGCCTATCATGCTCAACTCCTACGTAAGCGTTTAAGGCTAAATCACAATCTTTTTTCTTGAGAACTGAGAAAAGTCATTCTCTGGTCTAGCTTATCCCATATTTATGGGGATGGTTTCTCTTTAGCTTAGTCATAGTACCCATAAGTTAATCACTATGACTAGTCCCTTTAATCGAATTTTGGTAGGGCTGGACATGAGCCAGACCGACAAACATCTTCTGACCTACATCCAAAAGCAGTGCTTCATTGGAGACAATGACCAACTGTATTTACTGCATGTAGTCCCCACGCTTGTATCTCCCAAGTTTATCATTGAAACTTCCGGTATAGAACCCACATTCCCTTTAGATGAAAAACTTGCGGGTCAAATAGCGGATAGCCTGGTAGATAATCTGAGTAAAGGCAGCATCCAAATTGGCATTCAAGAGGGGAGTGTCACCTCCAAGCTTCTTCACTGGGAAGAGGTAAAGCAAGCCAAACTCACCTTCCTTGGAAAAAAATCTTCTGAGGCAGGAAGTGGGGTAAATGCCTTGCGCTTTATTAGAAAAAGTAAGTCTTCTGTATGGTTCATTCCTGAAGATTTTCAGCGAGAAACTAAGAAGGTAGTCATAGCCACAGACTTCTCTGACCATTCAACGGGAGGCATTCAAAAGGCGATAGATATGTGTAAAGCCTATGTGGTCAAACCTTCTATTACGTTTCTGAATGTAGTACACGCCCCAACAGATATGGTTTACCGACTGGACAAGACCTATACTCAATTCTCTGCTGAGTTAGTGAAAACGGTAGAGGAATATTTCCCTACCTATCTGGAAAAGTTTGATTTGGAAGGCATCTCATATGAGACGGCTGTGATAGAAGATAATCAGTTTGACATCCCCAAACATCTCCTGGATTTTGTGGGAGAAAAGGAAGCTGACCTTCTGGTACTAGGGGCACAAGGGCACTCCGCACTTGAATCCTTCTTACTAGGAAGCGTCGCAGAAAAGACCATCATGAAGAATGAGAAAGTTCCTTTGCTAATAGTTCGTTAATTGGCTAGAAGGGTTTTGCGAAAACCTGTGTCCAGTAAGACTCTTTTTCAGAGGCCCCAATTTCGCTGAAATTAGGATTCATCAGGTTACGGCAATGCCCTTCACTTTCTTTCCAGGCTTTGACTACATTGGCTATGCTGTTGTAGCCTAAGGCTATGTTTTCTCCAGCAGTAGCATAGCGATAGCCAGCTTCCGTAACTCTGTCCCTAAGTTGGCTTCCATCGGTTCCCTTATGGGCAAAGTGATTATTTGCGGCCATATCCTGAGTGTGTCTGGCAGCAGCATCTTCCAGCTGACTATCCCAGCTAAGCGCTGGAGCGGGGCTAAAGAAATCACTCCCACACTGGCATCCTTCTGACCGTAATTTATTGACTTCTTTCAGCATACCGGATTGGAAGCTATTTAACTCAGGAGATTCTCCTTCTCCTATACCGGAAATGGGACCTACATCATTTGGATTGGGTTGCTCATCAGGCTGACAAGCTACCAGGCAGAGTAGGAAGAGGGGAATAAGACGGTAAACTTTCATGGACTGAGCATTTTACTGAATATAGGCAATTAGCGTGCCTATCACATAATCATGTAAGATACATCAGACAAAATACCCTACTTCTCGTAGCAAATTATGGTCTACAGAACAGCGTCGTCTCCTCTGACTGCACCCTCCGTTCCTATGCGTTGACCTATGGCTCTTTTCAGACCTATCAGGTGCATATAGGTTTCCAGCAGCAGGTCCATTTCTTCACTTTTCTCCTCTTCTGCCTTTTGGAGACGCTCCCTATTCTCATGAATAAGCTTATCTATCTTGCGATATTTATAATGATACATGGCGTCTTTAACCGTCCGCTCCAAATTGGAATCCATTTCACTCACCAGCGCATCGTATTTTTTCCAGTTGGGGCTCATCTCATAGGTATCTGCCAGAAGATCTGAAATCAGTCTCCCAACAGCCTTATCTGCATGGTTTAGATAGTGGTGGATATTTAGTTTTTCTTCCCTTTCATAAATGCTAAAAATCTCATTTTTGAGCTGTTCAAATACCTGATTTTCAAAGGTTAGCCCTTGAAGCTCAACCCTAAAAAAGTCTACCATGGGAATGCGCTCCGCTTCCGTATCTCCTCCTATTTCCTCACCTGTGCTGGTGGTAAGAATAGCTCCCTCACCTTCCCCAAACGACCGGTCGTGATAATTTACCAGTATCCTCAGCAGTTCCTTCTCCTGAGAAGCCAGTTCCAGCTTCTCAAAGGATTTCATCTCCTTTACTTCCCCTGGATCTTCTACCTGCTTTCTAGCCTCTTCTCTTCTGCGCTCCCTTTGGTCAAGCTTAGTTTGCTCTTTACCCGCATCATGTACAGCCCGACTCATGAGCGCCTCAGAAATCTTAAAGCGTTCCGCTACATGCTTCACATATAACTGTCGCTGGACGGCATCTCCCAAATTGGCCAGGGTCTTAGCCAACTCATTGACGATTTCTGACTGTACCTCAGGATCTGAGAAAGACTTGTCTCCCTGAAGAACCTTGATCTTAAAATCTATAAAGCTGTAGGCCTCCTTCTCCGCATATTCCATGAAGGCAGTAGGTCCGTGCTCCAGTACATAAGAGTCAGGGTCATGTCCATCCGGCAGCAGAAGGACTTTCACTGTCATACGTTCCTTCAGGATGAGGTCTATCCCTCGCATGGCTGCCTTAATTCCGGCTTTATCTCCATCAAAAATGATGAGCACATTCTGGGTGTACCTCCTAATGAGCCTGATCTGTTCTGGGGTAAGGGCCGTACCACTGGAAGCCACTACATTCTGTATTCCATTCTGATATAGGAGAATGACATCCATATATCCCTCCGTGAGAATACAGAGATCCTTCTCGCGTATGGCTTTTTTGGCCAGGTGAAGGCCATAGAGAATTTGGCTTTTGTGGTAGATGGAGGACTCGGGAGAGTTGATGTATTTTCCTACATCTTTACGGTCGCCCATAATACGGCCACCAAAACCTACTATCTTTCCCATCTGGTTAGAAATGGGAAACATCACCCTGTCCCTGAATCGGTCAAGGAGTTTGTCTGTCTTTTGAGAGCGGCTACATAATCCCAGCTCTGTCAGATACTCTTCATTGTACTGCTTTTCCTCAGCGGCCTTCACAAAGCTATCCCAGCTATCAGGCGCATAGCCAAGCTGGAAGGTATCTATGGTAGATTGAAGCAATCCCCTTTCCTTAAAGTAGCTAAGCCCAATGTTTTTACCTACTTCCGTTTGGGTAAGCTGCTCTTGAAACCAGCGAGCGGCAAACTCATTTACAATGAAAAGACTTTCGCGCTTGTCACGCTGAATCTTGGCTTCGGGATTATCTTCTTCCTCCTCTATTTCTATGTTGTATCGCTTAGCCAGGTGCTTTAGGGCTTCTACATAGTCATAGCCTTCCATCTCCATGAGAAAGGTGATGGCATTCCCGCCTTTTTGGGAACTGAAGTCTTTAAATATGCCTTTGACAGGATTGACCGCAAAGGAAGGGGTTTTCTCATTGGAGAATGGGGAAAGTGCCCAGTAGTTGGCACCACGTTTCTTGAGGGGCATATAATCAGATACCACCTCCACTATATCCATGACATTATAAATCTGATCTACTATGTGCGTCGGTATCCTGCCCATATACAAATATAGGGAATAGATATGTGTCGAAAGTAGGCCTTAACTTATTCATGTACTTCCTCGTTGAATATGAACGAAAATCAGCGTATTTTTCAGTATGGAAGAAATAAAAAAGAACATCAAACATAGCATCCAAAGCCTGGAACCAAAGGCTGAGGTAATTTTGTTCGGTTCTCAGGCTAGAGGAGATACTCGATCTGAATCTGACTGGGATGTTCTGGTTTTGCTTCCATATCCATCTGATATCCGGGTAGAACAAAGGTTCAGGCATAAAATGCTAGAATTAGAAATATCTTTTGGAATAGCAATCTCTACTTTTGTATATGCTAAAGATGAATGGACTAGTAAGTACTCGGTTACCCCTCTTTATAAGAATGTTAGTGCTGACGGTATTCTCCTATGAAGCCAGAAGACCGGTCTCAATATGTAGCCTACAGATTAGAAAAAGCTGAAGAAGTTTTTCAAGTAGTAGAACTCCTCGTAGAGAATGAAAAATGGAATTCTGCTGTCAATCGTCTTTACTACGCTGCTTATTATGCAGTATCCGCCTTATTAGTACATTCACAAATTCCTACCAAAACTCATAGCGGGGTAAAGACCCAGTTTTTTCTACATTTCATTAAGTCGCAGAAACTGGAGTATATATATGCGAAGACATATGCAGACTTATTTGATTGGCGTCAGAAAGGAGACTATGGCGACTTTTTTGATTTTACAAGTGAAGATGTATTGCCAATGCTTGATCCAGTTAGAAATCTTATTGACGCTCTTAAGTCAGAAATTTATTCTTAATACCTTAAAAAGGGGAATAGAATGAGTTCATTCTATTCCCCTTCAAAGGAGCCTATCTCTTCATTTTCTTCTTAAGCTTCTTTCTCCTCCAGGCAGCATGTTTCTGCCAGTCTCCTGCCATGATGCAGCCGTACGGCATTACTCTATCTACGACCTCTCCCAGGCCAAACTCCTTCATCTGAGCTTGTACCATATTAGCATCTTTGTAGGCGGAAGGAAGTTCTGAGATATCAATTTCTCCAGAGAAAAATCTCACATCTAGCCCCTTGGTTTCTTCTGCAAAGATCTGCTCTTCAGAGATACCTGCTTTCTTACGCTTATGCTGGCTTCTACTCACATTCCTTCCAGCACCATGCGGTGCAAAGCCCAGGTTGGTGGAAGTAGTTTCTCCTTTAATGATCAAAATAGGTTCTGCCATGTTTAGGGGCACCAACCTCAACCCCTCCTTAGAATCTGGCACAAATTTATCATCCAGTGGGGTAGCTCCCTTTGCATGGTAGAAGGTGTTTCCATCCTTAAACACAAAGTTGTGCTCATTCCAGAAACGATCAGTCGGATCTTTCCCAAGGGCATTACAGGTAGTTTGGTGCAAGAGGGTATGGTTTAGTTTAGTCCATTCTCTCACTATCTGCAAAGCTTCCCAGTAATGCTTTCCTTTTTCTTCTGCGTAAGGAATCCATGCATTGGCTTTGGAAGTCTTAGGAGACATTTGCTGCCTGAAAGCTTCTGCCACCTTCATTCCATGCTTGTACAGGTTAGCCCCAAACCCTCTACTTCCGTGGTGGGTAACCATAATGGTTTCTCCAGTAGTTTCGGATCTTCCCACATACAGGAAATGGTTTCCATCTCCCTGGGTTCCCAGGTGAGTCTTGGCAAGTTGGATGCTTCTATCCCCTCTCAAGAAGTAGTTTCCCAGCATGCGATCTTCTAACTCTTTAGGCAGATCAAAGAGGTCTCTCCTTCCCCCTCCCCCAAAGTGGGTGATTCTATGCGCCACATCCAGTACCTCTCCCGGATCTACATGCCCAAAGGAAGTCATCATCACGGAGCAGCAAATATCTGCGGAATGCATAGCTGGATGAATCGCGCCTTCTGCCGCTACCACGCCTCCTACCGGAATTTGACTAATGGCCCCAGTCGGGCAAGCATCCGGCATAACTGCCCCTGCTGTCAGGGTAGGCGTTTTCATCAGCGCATCCATGGTAGCGAATACGCTATCTACATTATCCTGCTCCTCAGGATTCTCAGCCCGTATATTTTTATGATATGCTATCCCTTCTTCATATGGATCTATGGTTACCACAGCTACACCCTCCAGATAAGCGGTTAATGCGTTACCGGATAACTTATGCTTGTTAGCATGAGCAAGTGCTTCCTTAAACCATGGTCCGGGCTTATACCCCAACGCAATCAAATCTTTTCCTGATAGGTTCATTATAATAAGGTTTGGCTCCTACTGAGCCATTAGACATACCCAAAGGTGATACCTTACTACGCAGCCTAATTGCGTAGACAAGAGTTTTTTCGTAGTTAATGAGGTTTGGCTCCATCGGAGCCAAATCTCCCTAGCCCAAAGGGCGCATGATAGAATTGCTCCGTAGGAGCAAAACCTAAAGCCTGCATTATTCAGGATCAGAAAAAACGTATTGATCTTGATAATCTACCTCAAATTTCATTAGCATCTCAGCGTATTCTTTTTGGAATCTCTTTTTCTGATAGTGGTAGGGTTGGTTTTCTATATAATGTCCTATGGCGGGTAATTGGCTTTGGGAGTAGCTAAAAACGCCAAACCCGTTCTGCCAATAGAATTTATGAGGACAAAGCTTCTGGGCGTTGATCCACTTGGTAGAGTGCTCCTTAATTTCTTTCACCAGATCTGAGATGGCTATGTTAGGCTTCATGCCCACCAGGATGTGGCAATGGTCAGGCATACAATAGATGGCTAATAACTTCTGTCCACTGTTCTGCACGATTCCCGTCATGTATTTCTCTAGCTTCTCTCTCCATGCTTCTTGTATCAATGCTTTTCTATACTTCACTGCAAAAACGATGTGGATTAATACTTGGGAATAGGTATTTGCCATGGGGGAACGTATTGGTTTGGCTCCTACGGAGCCATGGTGGTACAAAAATTAATGTGCTAATGGGTTTTTGCTCCGATGGAGCAAGCCGCCTGGAAAGATTTCCAAGCTGAGGTTAGAGGAGAGAATGGTTTAGGGGAGTAATTGAATATAATACAATCGTGTGAAATGTTCTTGAGAGAATCTCCTTTTTTAGATAATAGATCATGCTCTTTTATATCTGTGGAGCCAGCTAGCATTAACAATGCCTACACCCCGATCAGTCTTCATAAAACTGATATGACTGGGATTGGAAGACAGCTCTGTAAGAGCCAAATCTTATTACCCATCTACTTGCGCAAGGTAAATGGCTCCATGGGAGCCAAACCTCTATACCACCCAAAAGACACCTAATTCAATAATCACAGTAGAATACCCTTTCTATAAGCGCTCCCCCCTCTTCTTTTTCATTTGCTTTTGCTGGGCCTTTTTCCTAAAATTGTATGCATGCATAATAAATGCATGCATTGGAAATTTGGGTGCAGCCGTACCCTCCGTTAGAATCAATAACAATACACCGTGGAAGTAGGGCAAACAGAAAAAAGACGCGCTGTCTGTTTTGACATAAAAGTGGCTTGGCTTTCTATAGCCAGAATGTATAATGTAGAAGCTGTCAAAGAAGACATCACTACAAACATAGGCTTTGTACTGCTCCATATTGATGATGAAGGGACACCTGCTACCAAAATAGCCC
>JBCBKZ010000242.1:0-7399 GCA_038520955.1 Bacteroidota bacterium
GTTGAAGTGGTCCTTATTTCTCTGCCCAATCATTTACATGAAGCGGCCGTATTAGCTTGTGCCAAAGCCAAGAAACACGTGCTTTGTACCAAACCCTTAGGGAAAAATGCTGAGGAAGCTAAGCGTATGCTAGATGCTGTTGAAAAGGCAGGTATTTTTGGGGGTTATTTAGAAGACCTCTGTTACACACCAAAGTTCCTGAAATCATTAGCGAGTGTCAAAAAGGGGGATATCGGAAGAGTCCTTTGGGCAAAATCCAGGGAGACACATCCCGGCCCTCACAGCGATTGGTTTTGGGATAAGGAGCAATCCGGGGGCGGAGCCATCATTGATTTGGGTTGCCATTGTGTAGAAATAAGCCGAAACTTTATTGGCAAGAAGGTAAAGCCCCTTGAAGTCATGTGTTGGGCCGATACACAGGTTCACCCCATAGAGGCAGAAGACCATGCCATCGGTCTGGTCAAGTATGCTAACGGTGCTGTAGGTCAATTTGAGGTGAGCTGGACTTTCCGCGGGGGGATGGATTTGCGTGATGAGGTAATGGGTACAGAAGGGACCATCTGGTTAAACAGTTTTTTGCGGACAGGCTTTGAAATGTTTACTACCGGTAAAGGAGGGGAAGGCTATGTAGCAGAAAAGGCCGAGTCCAATACGGGTTGGTTGTTTCCTGTGGGTGATGAGGCACATGAGCTGGGCTACCCACACATGTTTACGGATATGTTTACAGCCATTGAGGAAGGCAGAGAGCCATTGGAAACATTTTATGATGGCTATGTGGTCAATGCCATTTTGGATGCTGCCTTTAAATCTGCTGAGAGTAAGCAGTGGGAGCCAGTGGTATTGGCAGATTGGCGTGGAGAATCTGTAGTAGAAAGCGAAAAGCAATGGACTTCTTATGATGATGAGCATTTTCTGATCAAAGAAGAAATTCTGCCGAATGGGGATGTATCAGTGGTGCTGAAAAATAAGGCAACAGGAAAAGTTTCCATGAAAGTTACCAAGGCAAAAGACTAAGCTGCTCACCCTCGATATGCTGAAGGATAAAAACATCGTGATCATTGGAGGTACCAGCGGTATTGGGCTAGCTACCGCCACTGTTCTCATTGAGCAGGGAGCCAATGTCGTTGCGACTGGTCTTGATGAAGCTTCCTGCGAACAGGCTCAGGATATTCTCCAAGATCGTGGGATCTCTATGTGTCTGGATGCAAGAATAGAGGGTACAGCTAAGAATGCTATTGAGAGATGTGCGGTAGAGTTTGGCAGTTTTAATGCCTTGTTTCACGTAGCTGGCGGTAGTGGCCGTAAATGGGGAGACGGTCCTCTACATGAGCTAAGTCTGGAAGGCTGGCAAAAGACCATGGACCTCAATTTGACGTCGCTTATGCTATCCAATCAGGCTGCCGTAAAGCATTTCCTGGCTAATCAGATCTCCGGAAGTATCCTGAACCTGAGTTCTGTCCTCGGATTCTCTCCTGCACCCCGGTTCTTCTATACTCATGCCTACGCAGCAGCTAAATCTGCCATTGTGGGTCTTTCCAAATCTCTGGCCGCCTATTACGCTCAGCACAACATCAGAATAAATGTCTTGGCGCCTTCCTTGGTGTTAACCCCGATGTCCCAAAGGGCTCAAGGGGATGAGGACATCATGCAGTATGTACAAACGAAACAGCCATTAGATGGCGGTCGGATAGGGCAGCCTGAAGATCTTACCCAACTGGCCTGCTATTTTTTGTCGGACCATTCCCGCTTTACTACAGGACAAGTGATTTCAGTAGATGGAGGATGGCAGGTAAGTGAAGGCCAGTGGAGAAAAGAATGAAAAGAAAATAGAGATGTTTTACCTAAGCATAAAAGACTGAAATGGATGTACCAGTTGCTATTGGAATTGATTTAGGAGGAACCATGATTAAGGGGGTGCTCATCCGAGAAGATGGGGAGATCCTAAACCAAATGACAAGGCATACGAATGATGCGGGTGATGCTTCCATCTTCACCTGGAAGGAGGAAATCAAAAAAGTGGTGGAGGCACTAAAGCCTGAAGGAGAAATGGATATCCCGATTGGTATTTGTGCGCCTGGGATACCTGATACCTCCCACCAAGCCATAGCCTACATGCCGGGAAGATTAGATGGGCTGGAAAACCTAAATTGGGCGGATTATCTGGCAGAAAAGCATGTCTACGTCATCAATGATGCCAAATCGGCCATGATGGCAGAACACCAATTTGGGGTGGGGAAAGGAGTCGAAAACCTGATTCTACTGACCTTGGGCACAGGAGTAGGAGGGGCCATAGTTATCGGAGGGAAGCTGTATGATGGATGGCTGAACCGGGCAGGACACTTAGGACATCTTTCTCAACAGCCATTTGGGGAAGAAGGCATCTTCAATCTGCCTGGAACGCTGGAAATGGCTATCGGAAATGCTACCATTTTACAGCGATCTAAAGGTCAATTCCAAAACACACATGATTTGGTACAGGCATATGAAAAGGGAGACGATTGGGCCACCTTGGTTTGGCTGGAGTCGATCAAAGCCCTGGCCATGGGATTAAGCTCTCTGGTTAACATCCTATCCCCGGAGTTAATCATCTTGAGTGGCGGGATTACCAAAGCAGAGGATTCCCTTTTTAGACCTTTGAAGAACTACATGGGGCTATTTGAATGGCTCCCTGGAAACCTTCCAACACCTATAGTAAAAGCCAGTTTTACCTCATTTGCCGGTGCAGTGGGCGCAGCAGGATTTGCCTTAAAACACTAAGCTTCAAATCACTTAATACCTAATAATTATTCATGACACCCTCTCAGGAATATTTAGCTAAATGTCAACAAATCATAGAGATCATCGGCCAGCAACAAGCCCAAATTCAACAGGCTGCTGATTGGTTTGCTCTTAGCATTCTAAATGGGAGAATGGTGCATCTCTTTGGTTCAGGCCATAGTCGAATCATGGTAGAAGAAATGTGGCCACGCTATGGCTCCTTTCCGGGATTTAACCCCATTGTAGAACTATCCCTGACTTTCCACAATATGGTTACTGGCCCCAATGGCCAAAGACAAGCTATGTTCCTGGAGAATGTTCCTGGTTTTGCAGCTAGAATCCTGAGAAACTTTGATTTATCCTCTGTTGATAGCGCACTCATCATTTCTTCTAGTGGAACTAGTTTGGTCCCTGTGGAAATGGCAGAAGGCTTTCAAAAGGAAGGAATCAAAGTGGTTAGTATAATATCTATGAGGCACTCTGAGAAAAGTAGTAGTAAGAGAGCAGATGGAAAGAAGCTTCAGGATTTTTCAGATTTGGTCTTAGACACGGGAGCACCTATAGGAGATGCCATGATCAGCATCCCTGATTTAGATACTCCCGTTTCTCCCGGTTCTACCGTTGGTGGAGCGGTGATCATTAATAGCATAAAGGCGGAAGTAGCCAAAAGACTGACAGAAGCAGGACAGCCCCCCAAGGTGTTAACAGCTGCATCCATAGTAGGGAAGGAACGCGCCACCAATTTATTTGAAAGTGCCTATGATGAGCATGCCCATCGCATGGCAAAGCTGTATGAAAAGGTAGGCAAAAATCAATAGTAATTGATACTAAGTGACTTACTCAAATAGAACCTTCTCTCACTACCCTAAACCCCATTGTATATTCTCTCAACCTCATAACACATCATGGTGAATTTCAGGCCAGGGATTTCCCAACAATACGAAACAGACATTCTCGTGATAGGCGCGGGAAGTGCAGGATCTACTGCTGCCCTTGCTGCCGCTAAAGGGAAGTATAAGGTTGCCTTGGTGGAACGCTATGGCTTTCCCGGGGGTACCTCCACCCAAATGTTGGATACCTTTTACGGTTTTTTTACCCCTTCTGATACTCCTAAGAAAATTGTGGGTGGAATACCTGATATGGTGGTTAATATGCTGGATCAGTCAGCTGACATATTTCTCAGGCCTAATACTTATGGGGCGGGTACAGGTGTCAACTATAATCCTGAAAAGTTAAAGTGGGTATGGGATCATTTACTGATAGAGAGTGGAGTTCAGGTTTTTTATCATTCCACCTTAGTGGGGGTTGAAAGCATAGGAGAAACCTCTACCTGCATTTTCTTTCATAAAGGGATTGGATTCTTCTCTATCACAGCAAAGAGGGTAATTGATGCTTCTGGTGATGCTGATTTTTGCCACTGGGCAGGTATATCCTATGAAAAAGCCGGGGAGAAAGAGCCCGCTCAAAGTATGACGACAACCTTCCGCATGTGTAATGTGGAACATGAAGAGTATGAAGCAGCAGGCGGGAAAAAAATGCTTCAGGAGAGAATGGCCCATGCTTATGAAAAGAAAACCTATGTACTGCCCAGAAAGAAAGGATCTGCCCATGAAATGTGTCAGCCTAAATGTATTTCTACCGTCGCTGTGAAGGTAGTGGATTTAGACCCTCTGGATATTGAAGAGTTAACTCAGGCAGAAATCACGGGCCGGCAGCAATCCTTTAACTATGAGGCGTTTTTTCGGGGGGAGATTCCAGGCTATCAAAATGCCCGAATCATAGGCCTCTCTCATCAGATAGGGGTTCGGGAAACGAGAAGGGTATATGGGAACTACCGTTTGACTAAGGAAGATTGCATGTCAGCTCGAACCTTTGAAGATCAGATCTTCCTTTGTGGGGCACCCATAGAAGACCATCGAAAATCGGAGGGGGGAAAGTCGGAAACCTATTGGCAGTATGTGCCTGATGGAGGAGTCTATGGTGTTCCCTATGGGACCATTGTCCCTAAAGACAGCACCAATGTTTGGGTAGTGGGTCGTTGTTTCTCCGCTACTCATGACGCGCATGCATCCTGTAGATCTATGGCTCAAACCATGAGCATGGGACAGGCAGCGGGTCTGGCTTCTGTTCTTTCATTAGATGCAGATCAGGATGCTAAAAACATAGATACAGGAAAACTGCAGGATGCGCTCCTCCAAATAGGTGCTATGCTGGAAACCCCGGATAAAACGGCAGATACCTCAAGAAATGGCTGGAAGAATAATCTATAATGGATGAGACAGCAGGGATTTTTTAGAACGGTACTGGGTGATAAACCCACTTCTGAAATGGGATTAACCTATTCCCATGAACACATCGTCATTGAAGACAGCTATGTGACTGCCAAGCACCCAGAATTCTTGCTGAATGAGGTAGAAAAAATTTCTCAGGAACTGATAACTTTCTATGAAGCTGGAGGGAGAACAGTAGTAGATACTATGCCAGCTAACTCAGGCCGGAATGCTTTGAAACTGGCAGAAGTAAGCAGAAGAAGTAAGGTCCATATCATTGTTCCGACGGGGATCCATCTGGAGATTTATTATCCTGAGAACCATTGGAGGTATCGCTGTACTGAAGATGAGCTGACTGCACTGTTTATTGCCGACATAGAAGAGGGGATAGATCAATTTGATTATTCCGGACCATGGGTTAAGCGTACTGGACATAAGGCGGGAATGATCAAGCTTGCTACCGGTAATGAAGCCTTTAGTAAGCATCAGGAGATAATTTTCAGGGCGGTTGTGAACGCTCACTTAGAAACAGGGGCACCTATTTTAACCCACACCAATTTCGGCCATCAAGCCCTGGAACAGGCCAAACTATTTGAGAAACTGGGTGCCAATCTGGAGCATGTGGTGTTATCTCATGTAGACCGTGCAAAGGAGGTAGACTACAATAGAAAGGTGCTAGATGTGGGCGTACGAGTAGAATATGATAGTGCCTTTAGATGGGCGCTGAAAGGCCAACCCAATTATACCTATGACCTACTAGAGAATCTCCTACCCGAGTACCCTGATCAGATAGTCATGGGCATGGACATGGCCAAAAATGCGTATTGGAATAGTTACGGTGGCTCGCCTGGCTTAAACTATCTGATAGACCATATACCTCCCTTTTTAGCATCCGTTGGCCTGGAAGAATATTTCCAGAAAATCTTCTTCGATAACCCTCAGACATTATATGCCTTTTTTGATCCTTCTGGAGACTAATTGTAGTTTTCCATTATCCCATGCTGATCTCTCTTTGACAGGTTCATAAATAAATCCTGATAGTTTTTTCTCCATTACATACTCAAACAATGTATATTAAGTTCCTTGCTGTTTTGTCAAGGGGGTTCCTTCATTAGAGACTGGACGGAACCTTTTCATTCCAGATGCAAAAGTGAATACATAATAAAGAATTAGCCAAAAAACAGCAGTACAGTAATTGATTCAATTTACCTTGGACTAACTATGAAAAATTTACCTACTATCTCGTTTTTAACTGTTTTTATCCTTCTTGTTTTCTCGAATGTATATGCACAACCTTCTCCCTTAATTGGCTCGTGGGACCTTACCATCAAAATGGACGATGACCAACTAAAGAACCTGGGGATGTTCAGACATAGCTTAGCGGAATCCGATGGTTTCCCAGGATGGCTTAAGGTGAAACAGTCTGGCTTTGCAACCCTTGTTGGCTATTACGTGGGATATGAAGGGAGTGCCAGACCCATTTCCGAAGTTCATTATGATGACAAGAAGAATGTGTATCACTTTACGATTCCCCCTCAATGGAGGAAGATTGATGATATCTATGTAGAATTCACGTTAGAAGACGGAACACTTTCAGGATATCAGGAACTGAATGGAAACAAACTTGCCTTTACAGGAGCCAGAGCGCCTAAGTTAAACAGAGAGAAACCACCCGTATGGGGAAGTCCCATCAACCTGCTTTCTGATAATATGGACCATTGGGTTATTCCGGAGAACAACAAATTTGAAATGGTAGATGGGGTTATGATGAATAAGGAAAGAGGGGGCAACCTGATTACCAATCAAAAATTTGAGGATTTTAAACTCAGCGTTGAGTTCAAGTATCCAGAAGGCAGTAACAGTGGAATCTATCTTCGTGGTCGGTACGAACTCCAAATTGAAGATTCGAAGAATGCTGACGAGGTAAGTATAGGGGGTATTTACGGATTCATTGCCCCAACTGTTAATGCTGCAACTGGCCCTGGGGAATGGCAAACCTATGAAATCACCTTAGTTGGGCGACATGTTACGGTTATCCATAATGGCGTTGAGATTATCTCAAACCGACCTATACCGGGTATAACTGGCGGAGCGCTTAACAGCAAGGAAGGGGAGGCAGGTCCTATCATGATTCAGGGAGATCATGGACCGGTTGACTTCCGTAAGTTTGTGATTACACCTGCTGTGAACTGATACTTTTTCAAGAAGGAGGCCTAAGTCTTCTTTTTTACAAAAAGAAAAAAGCACTCGTAACATTCGTTATAAGTGCTTTTTCTTTTCAGGGTGGGAGTTACAGGACTCGAACCTGTGACCCCCTGCTTGTAAGGCAGATAAATATTGGTTTAATATGTATTTATATGAATCGTAAGTAC
>JBCBKZ010000243.1:0-7385 GCA_038520955.1 Bacteroidota bacterium
ATGCGGATGCGGATGAGATGCTTTTCATCCATCAGGGCACGGGTACCCTGCGTACGATGATGGGCAACATCAGCTTCGAATACGGTGATTATCTCATCATCCCGCGGGGCATGATTTACCAAATGGAGTTTGACACGGAGGAGAACCGAATCCTCTACGCAGAGTCGTTTCATCCAATCTACACCCCCAAGCGCTACCGCAACTGGTTTGGTCAGCTTCTGGAGCATTCTCCCTTTTGCGAACGGGACTACAAACTTCCAGAGAATCTGGAGACTTTTGATGAAGAAGGAGAATTCCTGCTGAAAATCAAGAAGCAGGGCCACCTTCATGAGCTAGTATATGCTTCTCATCCATTTGATGTGGTGGGCTGGGATGGCTACAACTTCCCTTACGGCTTCTCTATCCATAATTTTGAGCCTATTACCGGACGTGTGCACCAGCCGCCGCCAGTACACCAAACGTTCGAGACAAAAGCTTTTGTGGTCTGTTCCTTCTGCCCCAGATTGTATGACTACCATCCTAAGGCTATTCCGGCTCCTTACAATCATTCCAACATAGACTCGGATGAGATGCTCTACTACGTAGATGGAGATTTCATGAGCCGTAACGACATAGATCAGGGATATATCACCCTTCACCCGGGTGGGATTCCGCACGGACCTCATCCAGGGGCTTACGAAAGAAGTATTGGAAAGAAAGAGACAGGAGAATTAGCGGTGATGATAGACACTTTCAGGCCCCTTATGATTACGGAGAATGCCATGCAGCTAGATGATGGCAAATACTATAAATCCTGGCTAGCGCATGATTAGTACCACTTAGCGTCTTCAGATGAAGAACGATTTGCACGCAAAGCCGCTAAGATTTCTTTAGACGAGAATCAATATGTCTACGATAACATCCTGGGTTCCCATCCCAGCTAATTCTGACTTTAGCATTCATAATCTTCCGTGGGGAATTTTCTCTACGCCTACCCTTTCTCCCAGAGTAGGGGTAGCCATAGGTGAACAGGTGATAGATGTGTATGCTGTTGCAGAACTGGGGCTCCTAACTGAGTTTAAGCTGAACAAGGAGGTATTCCTATCGGAGTTCCTAAATGAGCTAATCAGTTTGGGAAAGCCCATTACTTCAGGTATCAGGCTTAAGCTTCAACAGCTCCTGTCAGAAGAAAATTCTCCTTTGAAGGACCAGCCGGGCGTATTTCATTCTCAAGCGGATGTGAAGCTACACCTGCCTGTGAAAATAGGCGACTATACAGATTTCTATAGCAGTTTGGAACACGCCACCAATGTAGGCAAGATGTTCCGTGATCCGGAGAATGCGCTTCTGCCTAACTGGAAGTACCTTCCTGTAGGCTACCATGGGCGTGCCTCATCCATAATCGTGAGCGGCGTAGATATTCATCGTCCCAAAGGTCAAACTAAGCCCACTGATGGACCTCCGATTTACGATCCTAGCCAAAGTATGGATTTCGAGCTGGAGATGGGTTTTATCATAGGCAAAGAGACTAAACTGGGACATTCACTTTCCACAGCTGAAGCTGAGGACTACATATTCGGGATGGTGCTCTTCAATGACTGGTCTGCCAGAGACATCCAAAAGTGGGAGTATGTCCCCTTAGGGCCTTTTCTGGGAAAGAATTTTGCCAGTTCCATATCTCCTTGGATAGTTCCCCTGGAGGCGCTTGAGCAGGCGAGAGTAGACGGACCTGTGCAGGACCCTAAGGTCCTTCCCTACCTGACCTATGAAGGTCAACAGAATTATGACATAGCCCTTTCGGTTTCTCTGCAAGCTGAAAATAGAGAAGAGAATATCATATGCAAATCCAACTTCAAATATATGTACTGGAACATGGTGCAGCAATTGGCACATCATACCGTGAATGGCTGTAACGTGAATGTAGGGGATCTCATGGCTTCCGGTACCATTAGCGGAAAAACAGCTGATTCTTACGGTTCCATGTTGGAGCTTTCGTGGTCTGGGAAGAAACCCATTATCCTAACAGACGGCAGTAAAAGAACCTTCCTGGAAGATTATGATACCATCATCATTCGGGGACATGCAGGAGAAGGAAAAAATCGGGTAGGTTTTGGGGAAATCAGAACAAAGCTCCTCCCCTCTTTGTAGCATAATTAAGTAGATCAACTAATGAGTGAATTCACCTCTTTTGACCCATATGAACTGCCTCAAAAAGAAAGGCACGGATATTTATTAACAGCTGTGGCACCAAGGCCTATCGCTTTTGCCAGTACAGTAGATGCTGAAGGCAATGTAAACCTTAGCCCCTTCAGCTATTTCAATGTATTTAGCACGAATCCGCCTATAGTGGTCTTCTCCCCCACACGTAGAGGAAGAGATAACACTACCAAGGATACCCACAACAACCTCCTTCAGGTAAAGGAAACGGTGATCAGCATAGTTAACTACCCCATGGTGGAGCAAATGTCTCTGTCCAGCACAGCTTATGATAAGGGAGTAAACGAATTTGTTAAGGCGGGTTTTAGCCAAATCCCTTCAGATAAGGTGAAACCGCCTAGAGTAGGAGAAGCTCCAGTATCTTTTGAGTGTGTGGTGGATGATATGATAGAGCTGGGAGATGAGGGAGGAGCAGGAACCTTAGTGGTCTGTAGAGTGGTCCAGATCCACCTCAGAAATGAGTACTTGGATGAGGAAGGAAAGTTGGACCCACTTAAGCTAAATCTTGTAGGCAGAATGGGCGGTATATGGTACACAAAAACCAACCAGGAGAGCATGTTTGAAATCCCCAAGCCCCTCAGAAAAAAAGGGATAGGAGTAGACCAGCTACCAGATGCTATCAGAAATTCTGAAGTGCTGACAGGGAATAATCTCGGTAGGTTAGCCAACATAGAACAACTCCCTACTCAGGAGGAAATAAAGTCTACTCTTGTAGAAACAAATCTTGATCGTTCCCTAGAGAAGCTATCCCAACTTCCGGAAAATGAACAGCTCCCCAGCAAGCATTTCCTGGCCAAGGAGGTACTGGAAGCAGGGGACCTCATTGGAGCATGGGCAGTTTTACTTTCGTAATTAGAAAACTTAGCGGCTTGGCGACTTTGCGTAAAATATTGTCACGCGAAGCCGCTAAGACGCAAAGATTACACAAATGCTTTACCTGCTTGCCGCAGCATAAATCGCATCTAACAGGTTATTCTCTTCCTGGGTATCATCACTGAGCTGCCAGAACATGATGCCTCCTAATCCATTATCCTGAACAAATTCCGTTTTCATTCTCACAGAAACGGTATCATCATAGGAGATGAAAACGCTGTCAACCGGATTATACAGATAAGGAGCCTCTGCTATAGGGTCCCAGTATCGGGTGTATCCATTCTTTTCTTCGAACTCGTTACGGATTTGTCTGTACGCACTCCAACCAATGTGAGCCCCACTATTAGGCTGGTATAGCCCGTTCTCTTGTGGAGGAACGCCCTTCCAGGCTCTTCCATAAAAGGCAGCCCCAATCACGATCTTTTTAGGATCTATCCCATTTTCCACACAAAAATTGGTGATGTGTTCTGCTGAACCAGGAGACCAGGTAAGTCCTTTCTCTGCCATAGCTTCCTGCCTTTCTTTTACGTATGCTTTGGCTGGATATGGCTCTATATCCTCGGCTCTAATCCAGCCCAGGGGCGTATGATGACCTGTATAAGGCGTATAGATCGTAACCTGATCATAGGTCATCACATTCATATAGTCGATGACGGGCATGACTTTATCCAGCTCTATGTTATCATAATACCTCTCCCACCCAGCCGAGGCAAAGGTGAGAGTTTGGGATCTATCCAGCTGATCCAGACCCGCTCGTAATTCCTGCATCAGTGCCGTAAAGTTTTCCTTGTCTTCTAGTCTGGCCATGGTTCCGGCTCCAGAGATGCTCGGATACTCCCAATCTATATCTAGGCCATCAAGGCCGTATTTCTTATTGAAGGCGACTGCACTTTCCACAAAAGCTTTACGCGTTTCAGGAGTTAAGGCCATGTCAGAGAATCCATCTGCTCCCCATCCACCACAAGCAATCATTACCTTCAGATCGGGATGTAAAGAGTCTCTCTGAGCTACCAAAGCACTAAGAATAGGACCAGCTTTCTCTTCATTTCTGAAGGCCATTTCTCCACCTATCACATGTGTAAAGGAATAAATGATATGAGTGAGTTGGTCAAGAGGCAAATCTTCTGGCATGTAATTTTCCTTGGGGACATAATAAGCCATGACGGTAGTAGAACTACTCTCTTCAGGAGCTTTCTCCTGAGATTCACAGGCCAAAAGAATGATGGGGATGATCAGCAGGGCAAGGTATTTCATAGAGTTTGGTTTGGTCTTTATGTAAGAGAAACTTAAGCCTACTCTTTCTACCAACATTTTCCCCTCCTTTTAGGCAGTATTCATTCCCTGCTTCTTCCTCTTTTTTTCCATGAGCATGAAGATCGCAGATGTGCAGGCGTACTGGTTACGCTGCCCTATTCCCCAGCCCAAGCAACATAGATCAGATTATGGGCTTCTCACCAATTTTGATATGACCTTAGTAGTGGTTACTACTGAAGACGGGCGGCAGGGATTTGGAGAAGCTAAAGCAGCAGTGGGGTCATCAGGCGTCTGCGCTTCTATTGTTACTTGTGTAGAGAATGAGTTAAAACCCATACTCATAGGAAAGGATGCCAGAAATGTCAATGAGTTGTGGGAAAGGATGTATAATGGGACAAGAGATCATTATGCTATTAAACGCGGGAGAGTTTTCCCTATTCTGGGTAACAGAGGGCTCACTATCTCTGCGATTAGTGGAATAGATATGGCTTTATGGGATCTCCTTGGTAAGTCGTTGGAAGTACCTGTAGTGCAGTTATTAGGGGGCGCTATCAGACCTAAGATGGAAGCCTATGCCAGTGGAGGTTGGGCAGGAGCAGATGAGATAGGTGAGCAGCTTTCCTCTTATACTGCCAAGGGGTTTAAGGCTGTGAAGATGAGGGTGGGCGTCATGGATGAAACCGTAGCCTATAGTGTGAAGCGGGTAAAAGCTGCCAGAGAAGCCTTAGGACCAGATATCAAGATCATGACGGATGCACATGGTACGTTCAGCGTTCCCGAAGCCAAGCAATACTGCCGAGGGGTGGAGGAGTGCAACCTCTATTGGTTTGAAGAGCCCATTTCTCCAGATAATAAAAAGGGTACAGCAGAAGTCCGTAATACGACCAGCATTCCTATAGCTGCCGGAGAAAGTGAATTTACAAGATTTGAAATCAGAGACCTGATAGATCATAGGTCAGTGGATGTAGTTCAGCCGGATGCAGCCATCATTGGGGGCATCTCTGAAGCCTGGCGGGTATCAGCTCTGGCTGCTGCTTACCAACTGGAACTGGCACCTCACTGCTGGGGATCTGCTTTTTCTTTCATGGCAGGCGTGAATCTAGCCTTTGCTAGTCCTTCAGCTGCCATCATTGAATTCTCCCTGGGGGGAAACCCCATGATGTATGAACTGGTGAATGAAAAAATAACCACAGTAGACGGACATATGCTCCAACCTACTGCGCCCGGTCTTGGTCTAAGTGTGAATTGGGATTTTGTAAAAGAATATCAGCAATAAGCTTTATCTTCTATTATGGCAAAGATAACCCGCATTAATCATGTAACC
The DNA here is from genome assembly GCA_038520955.1 of Bacteroidota bacterium. Taxonomy (GTDB): domain Bacteria; phylum Bacteroidota; class Bacteroidia; order J057; family J057; genus JBCBKZ01. The sequence continues at coordinate 5,648 of JBCBKZ010000243.1, forward strand.
CTCATCGTGGATCAGCTGGAAAAAGCCGCTGAGTTCTACGAGAAAGAAATGGGGCTGGAAGTCATCCCGGCTTTTCTGTTTGACTATCCTACCGCATTCTTCAAAATTGATGATGATAGCCAGCTCCACCTGACCGAGTGGGAGGACGCTCAATCTTTCAGAGGACACTTATGTGTTCAGGTGGATGACTTCAATACCATCTTCTACAGAATGAAAGAGTTGGGTATCATAGATATCAAACCCTGGGGAAAAGTCCGTCAACTTCCTGATGGAGCAATGCAGATGTTTGTGCGAGACCCTTCTGGAAATCTTCTCGAAATCTCTTCTGACCCTAACAAAAAAGATGAAATAAATCCTGCCATCTTTGAGGATGAGTTTTATCAGGAAGGCCTGTATGAATCCGGTAGAAATGACTACCGAGGATACAGAAGTGAGAATGCCACTCTTTATCATGGCAAAGACAGCTAATCATGCTGGACAAGAATGTACTCCTACTAGAATCTGTTAGCGATGAGGCTGATCAGCTCCTGAGGGAAAATGTCTCTCTTTTCAGGTCTACTGCACCTGATACTGGCGGAGAAATAGCCTCAATACATGAGATCCATGCCATTATCACCCGCGGAAAAGGCCAGGTAAATCAAGGCCTTATAGATGCATGTTCCAAGCTCCAGCTCATTGCCAGATGTGGGGTGGGGTTGGACAATGTAGATGTGGTTCATGCAAGCTCGAGAGGGGTAAAGGTGGTGAATGCTCCTGGCATCAATGCAGATACCGTAGCAGAGCATGCTTTGGGATTGATGTTAAGCCTCCAGCGCAAGCTTTATCATTCCTTCTCTGCAGTCAAAAATAACCAATGGGACTACCGAAAATCTTACGATGGAGATGAGATCAGAGGCAAAACCCTGGGGATATTGGGGATGGGGAATATCGGGCAAAAAGTAGCTCGCCTGGCACAAGCTTTTGGGATGGAGATCATTTACTGGGATATTCATCCCAAAGACGTTTCTTATCCCTTTGTCACTTTTGAGGAAGTTCTTTCTTTGTCCCACATTCTCAGCTTGCATCTCCCGCTGGTAAAGGAAACCCATAAGTTGATTAATGCCGAGGCAATCTCTCACATGAACCCATATACCATTCTCATCAATTCTGCCAGAGGAGCCATCATAGATGAGCACGCCCTAACTGAGGCCTTACAGCAAAATAAAATCGCTGGTTTTGGGGCGGATGTACTGGAAGTAGAACCTCCTTCCCAAGATCACCCTTTGCTGGGACTTGAGAATACCTTAATCACCCCACACTCAGCCAGTCTCACGGCCAAAACCTATAATGAGATGTGTGTGGTAACTGTTCAGAATACGCTGTCTCTGCTGAGAGGAGATACTATTCATGAACGCTTTATTTTTAATAGGGCTTCTCTATGATTGAATGAGGGAATGAGAGAATTTTGAGTGAGGGAATTTTGAATGACTGAATGACTGAATGACTGAATGACTGAATTTTGAATGATTGAGTTTTGAATACTTAAGTCCCTAGGGCTGATACCTATGTAGAAATGACCATGAATTCCATAAAAACCCCGAAGGGGTGACATTTTTAAAGAGAAGGATTGAATTTTGACTAAATGACTATGCTACGCTCCAGAAATACCCTCAGCAACATTTTACTGCTTATTCTCCCCCTACTTTTTATCCAGTGTAAGCAGCCAGAACCAGGATTACTTTCTGTCCAAAAGGGAGAT
>JBCBKZ010000244.1:0-7371 GCA_038520955.1 Bacteroidota bacterium
CATTAAATCCATTCTCTCCTACTTATATCTCAGCCTTCATTCAGGACAAGTTTGAGTTTGAAGATATCATCTTTAACGTAGGACTCAGGGTAGACCGCTTTGATGCGAATCAGCCTGTCCTGAAAGATAATTTCTCACTCTATCCCACCTACTCAGCAGCAGAAGCTGCTTCAGGGAGTTTGGCATTCCCTTCCTTTAGCTTACCAGGTGGAGTGGGAGGAGACTGGGTTCCTTATGTGGATGATGCCCTTAATCCTTCTGAGATCATAGGATATAGAAATGGAGAGTCCTGGTTTGATGCTAATGGCTCACCCGTTTCCTCGAATGTGATAGCTGCGGCTTCAGGAGGGAAACCTAAGCCTTATGTGCAGGAAGAAGAGGTCTCCATAAATTCTTTCAAAGACTATGAGCCTCAGACGGTGTTTATGCCGCGTATCTCATTCTCTTTTCCCATCTCAGATGTGGCACTCTTCTTTGCCCACTATGATGTATTGGCGCAGAGACCTGGCCAGTTGCTCCCCACTCAGGGTTCTTTACTGGCAGGACAGATTTCTGATTATGCCTTCCTGGAGAATAGGCCTACAGTAGAGGTAAACAACCCTAATCTAAAGCCAGAAATCACGGTGGATTATGAGGCGGGCTTTAAGCAGAAAATAGGACAGAGAATGGCCCTGAATGTCTCGGCTTTCTACAGAGAGTTTAGAGACCAGATCAGGTTTAGACGCTTTGCGAATGCATTTCCATTCTCTTATGATACATATGACAACCTGGACTTCAGTACGGTAAAAGGCTTCGTGTTTAGCTTTGACATGAGAAGAACCAAGAATACTCAGTTAAGAATGGGGTATACCCTTTCCTTTGCTGATGGTACAGGTTCTAGCTTTACTTCTGCTAGAAATGTGGTCAACTTCCTGGAAGGGGTAGGAGTACTGAGAGTGCCGCTACCATTAGACATAGACCAGCGTCACAGATTCTCTGGGGTGTTAGACTACCGTTTCGGGGGTAGCAACCTTGGGCCTGGACTCTCATTTGGTGAGAAAACAATTCACCCGTTGAAGAATTTCGGAGCTAACATGACCTTCCAAATGGGGTCAGGAACGCCATTCTCAAGAAACTCTGTAGTTGTTCCTGCTGTGGCAGGTGGGATAAATATTGTAAATCAGATTCAAGGTACACCTAATGGTTTCAGAAAACCCTGGCAGTTTAGAGCTGACCTGAGACTTGACAAAACCTTTCAGCTTAATACTGGAAATAAGGGGTCCAAATTATATGACATGAATCTGTACCTGCTGGTATTGAATCTGTTTGATACGGAGAATGTGGTGAACGTGTACAGATTTACCGGTCTTCCGGATGATGATGGATTCCTGGAAAGTGATCAGGGGGTACAAACTACTCTTACTCAGATAGATCCACAATCCTATGTAGATCTGTATGGCACCAGGGTGAATAACCCCGATAATTTTTCTCTCCCCAGACGTCTTCGCCTGGGCTTATTATTCAACTTTTAATGGCCTCAAAGAAATATATGCGAATAGCTACTAAGCCATTATCGTTAATTTTTCTCTTCCAAAAGCAGATGCTGCTGTTGGGGCTGATCTGTTTGCTGAGCATCTCAGCAAGAGCAGAGGTCCCAAAGGGAGTACAAAAAAGGGTTTCAAGATTCCGTGTGGCAGAAAGCTGCTTACCTCCTTCTGCTTCCTCACAGCTGGACATAAATAATGTGCGCGCTCTCCTGCATAATGGAGGAGACATGTGGTGGGACCTGGTAGGAGATCCCAGATATGAGGTGCCAAAGGGTAGTGGAAGACACTCCATGTTTGCCAGTTCACTTTGGATAGGAGGACTGGATCAGGCCGGACAGTTAAGAGTAGCAGCACAGACCTATAGACAGTCAGGAATTGACTATTGGCCGGGTCCATTGACGGACGGGGATGCATCCATAGATGATGTTACCTGTGAACAGTATGACCGTATGTTCAAGATCAACAAAACTGAAATCGATGCCTTCAGAGCAGACTTTTCAGATAATGGTCAGCTGGACAATCCTGAGAATTACCCGAATGTCTTCTCATGGCCCGGAGCAGGAACAGAGCTAAGTACAAATGCAGATGGACTGGATGTACGTGCCTTCAGACCTGACGGATCCGAGCTATTCGTAGCTCCATTTGTAGACGTAGATAATAATCCTTTTGAGTACAATCCCGGTGCGGGAGATTACCCTGATATAGAAGGAGATCAGGCCATATGGTGGATCATCAATGATAAGGGGAATGTACATACAGAGACAGGCGGTGAGCCTATCGGGATAGAAATACACATGCTGGCCTTTGCATTCACCACGGCTAATGCGGTGAATGACATGACCTTCTACAAGCAAACAGTAGTGAACCGTTCCAGTCAAACCCTAAACCAAACCTTCATGGGTCAATGGGTAGATGTGGACATCGGTTTTGCTTTCAATGACTACGTGGGTTGTGATACTGCCCGAGGACTGGGGTTTGGGTATAATGCTACAGCTGATGATGCTGGCGCTAATGGATACGGCCTAAATCCTCCTGCTTGTGGAGTAGACTTCTTCCAGGGACCTCTGGCAGACCCTGGAGATGGCGTGGATAATGATAAGGACGGACTGATAGATGAACCGAACGAGACCATCATCATGTCCAAGTTTGTCTATTACAATAATGATTTCTCTCTGACAGGTAATCCTGAGGTAGCACAGCACTATTACAATTACCTGACGGGCCTCTGGAAAGATGGAACCCCTATTGTAGATAATTTCTCCAATGGAGGAGAAGGAAACGGATATGGTCCTTCCAGTCCGGGTAATCCTTCTAACTTCATGTTCCCGGGAGATGCCTGCTTCAATACAGGATGGACAGAGGACTTAGCCGGAAATCCCAAAAACCAGGACAGAAGATTTCTCCAAAGTGCAGGGCCATTTACCCTACAGCCAGGAGCAGTTAATGAGATCATCACAGGAGTAGTTTGGGCAAGAGGGTTCTTCAATGATCAGTTTGGTTCTGTTTGTGAGCTGCTGGAGGCAGATGACATTGCCCAGGCACTTTTCGATAATGACTTTACCCTCCTGGATGGACCTGATGCGCCGGAACTGGAGATTTCAGAGTATGACAGAGAATTAGTCATCAGATGGGGATATGATGAAGCCCTCAGAAACGTAAGGAATAATTTCAATGAGTCTTATGCACAGGCAGACCCTGTACTTAAGGCCAATAACGTAACTGACTCAGTATTCACCTTCCAGGGATACATTCTCTATCAGCTACTGGATGCTACGGTAGGACCTAATGAGTTAAATGATCCTGATAGAGCCAGAATCATTGCCCAGTGTGATATAGAAGATGGAATAGGAACCATTGTAAATACACAGGAAACAGCGGTAGAAGGGCTGAATCAGCCAGTCATTACGGAAGAAGTGATGGTCCAGGGAGATGACGAGGGGATCTTCCATTCTGTACAGGTAGATAAAGACTTATTTGCTCAAGGGGCCGACAATGGATTGAAGAATTATACTACCTACTACTATGCGGTCATAGCCTACGCCTATAACGATACCTCCTCCGACGGAAGGAAGTTTGTTCCGGGTAACCGCTTCTTCAGAGCTACTGCGGCACTTCCACATCCCATAGAGTTTGAAGAAAGAGGGACAGTCATCCAGGCTGAATATGGGGATGGACTGGAAGTAACCCAGGTGGGAGGGGTAGGAAATGGTGGAAACTTTGTGAGACTAACAGAAGATACGGAGAATAGAATTCTTCAATCTCCCTTCACCACAGATAGAATTACCTATCAATCGGGCTTTGCTCCTATCAATGTAAAGGTTGTAGACCCCAAAACCATTAAATCCAGCTATTACAGAGTAGAAGTAGAAGGGCGAAGATTTGTGGAAAGAGAGGTGGTATCGGAAGATCCTACAAATGGGACACAAGTGATAGACTCTACTTTTGCTGAGTGGTCTTTACTTGAAAGTGCTAATGAAGGAGGACCTTTTTCTTCCATCTTTACTGCGACTTATATAGAAAGAACAGACCCCAACAGCAATAGACCTGTGGTTTCCCGCCCTGAACCTTTAAGTGGAACTGAAAGAGTCATTGAAGGACATGGTTTTTCCGTTTCAGTTGAAAATGTAGATCTGGCGGGAGATACCCTGGACATAGATGGAAATTCAGGGGTGATAGGAGGAGCAATTTCTTTTGCTGATCCGGCCCAACCATGGCTGGATGGTCTTCAGGATAATGATAATATCGCCAACGGTGTTTGGAACTGGATACAGTCTGATGAAAGGGATGAGAACCAATTCAAGGCCGAGAGGCTATTTGATAAGAACGGAGACTTTGAGACCCTGGTAGGAGGAAGGTGGGGACCCTATGCCTTGGCAAGAAGCTTTAACAATGATCCTATTGGAGGGGGCGCTATAGGGCCTGGCTTACCAGTAGGTCTGGTAACCAATAACAGAGGAATAGGTGTTCAGGATCTGATTGACCTGGGAGAATTACCAGATGTAGATATCGTCTTCACCAGTGATATCACTAAATGGTCTCGCTGTGTGGTAGTAGAAACCAGCCCTAACTCCAACCTGGGATCAGGTGCATGGCCTTTATCCGCCAAATGGAGAGCAAATGTAAATCAGCAAGGCACCACAGATGGTCAACAACCACAGTCATTAGAGAACCACGGTAAGAGTTGGTTCCCAGGTTATGCGATAAATGTAAATACAGGAGAAAGACTCAATATTTTCTTTGGGGAGAGTGAATGGGATAAGCAGAACAATGGAGATGATATGATCTTCAATCCTACCAGTGATTTTGGTCAAAACCTGGATAGGGTAGGAGGTAGACACTATGTCTACGTGACTAACACTCGCTATGATGAGATGGTCAGCCTGGAGAATATTCTTCAGAATGCTGATGAGGCAGGTACAGGTGGCTTATCAAATACCATTTTCTTTGACAGAACAGGGAATAATCTCGCAGATGTGTATAAGAACGTAGCCTGGGTAGGAATACCGCTGGTAAGTTCTGGTGTGGACCTGACTTCTCCAGCTCAAATTCCTACTGATGCAAGAATCTCCTTAAGAGTGAATCAACCCTTTAGAAATCGTTCAGGACAGGCTGATATTCCTGCTTTCACCTTTAATACAGTTGAGCTGGCTGCTCAGTTAGGCGTGGAAGACGTAGCTAAGGATGCACTGGAGAAGGCCCTGGTGGTCCCTAATCCTTACTATGCCTACTCAGCGTATGAGACAGGGCAGCTGGACAACAGAATCAAGATTACCAATCTGCCGCAAAAATGTCGGATAAGCATTTTTACCATCAATGGGCAGTTGGTGAGACAATTTAACAAAGACTCAGATGAGCCGGACCAGGATTGGGACCTGAAAAACCATTCAGGTGTTCCTGTAGCCAGTGGAGTATATATCGTTCACATAGATGCATTTGATCTGGGAGAGAAAATTCTCAAGATGTTTGCGGTCATGCGTCAGATAGACTTGGATTCATTTTAGACATTATGAAGCAGCTGATACACATACTGTGTTTGTTTGGTGCAATGTGGTCTGGTCTCTGTTTTGGACAACCGGAAAGAGTAGGGCAGGCCGGCGCATTAGAGCTAATGATCAATTCCTGGCCTAGGAGTTCAGGGATTAATGGAATTGATATAGGAAGCAGCAGTGGGATAGAATCCAATGCTGTGAATCCCGCAGGAATAGGTACTACAGAGGGAACAGAGCTACTATTTTCCCATACCTTTTGGTTGATGGGGTCTCAAATAGATATAAATAGCTTTGGATTTTCTCAGTCTATGGGTTCTGGTGGAGTGCTGGGTGTAGCTGTAAATGCGTTTAGCTTGGGAGAGTTTGTCAGAACCACTGTAGATCAGCCTGACGGGACGCTGGGAACCTTTAGCCCTACCATGCTAAACATTGGCTTATCTTATGCCAAGCAGTTTACAGATAGAATCTATGTAGGAGGAACGGTGAGGATCGTTCATACCTCTACGCCTGAAGTGCGTAATAATGGCGTAGCCTTTGACGCAGGGATTCAATACCGTACAGGTGAAAAAGATCGTTTAAAACTAGGGATCTCACTTAGAAATGTGGGCCCTAAGATGAAATATACCGGAGACGGGCTATCAGACAGAGTAATTCTTCAGCCTGGGAACACCTTTACTACTACAGTAAACCTGCCGGCGGCAGACTTTGAATTACCAGCAGCCCTTAGCATGGGAGGCTCAATTGACTTCTTTGTAGGTGATCAACATACTATCACTTTATTGGGTGCATTTATCTCAAATGCGTTCTATTTTGATCAGTTTGGACTGGGATTATCATACAAATACAAAGAATATGTAATATTGCGTGGTAGTTTTCTCTATGAAAATGGTATATTTGATGAGATATTCGATGGTAGATATACCGCTTTTACCGGATCATCAGTAGGAGCTACATTCCAGGTTCCATTCAAATCTGGTAGAAGAAACATAGAAGGAAACCCGGTTTATTCGAAGTTTTCCTTCGATGCGAGTTTTAGGCCTACTAGCCCATTCAACGGAACATTGGTTCTGGGAGCTCGTATAGACATTTAAAATAGTTACTCACGAATGTTACATTGGACTAGCCACATGGTTAGCCCGGTAATTTTTTTTTCTCAATTAACCAATAATGTAACCTTTCTTCCTGCCCCAAAAGCAGGTGATATAAGGCTTACACTATATTTTTTTAACATTAATTGACCAGCTATGAGTGAAACCACTTATTTAACTAAAGAAGGGTATGAAAAACTTAGGCAGGAACTATCTGACCTAAAGGGTAGTGGAAGAACTGAAATAGCCCGCCAAATTCAAGAAGCTCGGGAGAAGGGAGACCTCAGTGAAAATGCTGAGTATGATGCCGCAAAGGAAGCCCAGGGTCTATTGGAAGTGAAAATCTCTAAGCTCGAAGGTGTTATAGCCAACTCTCGTATCATTGATGAAAGCGAGATAGATATGAGTAAGGCATACATTCTTTCAACCGTAAAGGTGAAGAATCTGAAAAGTAATGCCGAAATGAAGTATACCCTGGTAGCTGAACAGGAAGCTAATTTGAAACTAGGGAAGATATCCGTAAAGTCTCCGGTGGGAAAAGCGTTGCTCGGAAAAGAAATCGGAGATGTAGTAGACATCACCATCCCTGCAGGAGTTCTCCAAATGGAAATCCTGGACATCACAAGAGAATAATCTATCGCTACATATTTCTCAGGTTCTCTGTTTTCAGAGAACCTGTCTTTTTTCCTGCATATTTGAAGTGAATCCACATTACTGGATTGAGTATATTGCTTCCCTATCAATCATCATCACTTCAAACTATGGCTT
>JBCBKZ010000245.1:0-7362 GCA_038520955.1 Bacteroidota bacterium
ATATAATAGAAGAATTGACAGCTCAGTTAGGGAAAGAGAAAGTCTTGAAGGGAGATGCTCTTTCCGATCGCTATACCCATGTGTGGAAAATGGACATCCCGCTTCAAGCAAAGGCCGTTCTTTTACCTTCTTCTACGGCTGATGTTTCTGCTATCATGAACATCTGCCATGACCACAAGCAGAAAGTGGTAGTACATGGTGGCCTGACCAACCTAGTAGGGGGGACAGAGTCTACGGATAAAGACATTGTGATTTCTATGGAAAAAATGACAGCCATAGAAGAAATAGATGCACTTAGTAGGACCATAAGCGTTCAGGCGGGAGTCATCCTGGAGAATATTCACCAGGCTGTATCAGAAAAAGGGTTGATGTTTCCCTTAACCTTTGGGGCAAAAGGGTCTGCTCAAGTGGGAGGAATGATCTCTTCCAATGCTGGTGGGCTTCAGGTTTTTAGATATGGAATGACCAGAGACCTAGTTCTGGGATTGGAAGTAGTCCTGGCAGATGGGACCGTCATCTCATCCATGAAGAAATTGATTAAAAACAATTCCGGCTATGACCTCAAGCAACTTTTCATCGGTGCGGAGGGCACCCTCGGAATTATCACTAAAGCCATATTCCGATTGAGGGAAGCGCCTATCAGTCGTAATGCTGCTTTCGTAGCGTTAAGCTCCTATGAGAAGGTAACCCGGCTTCTTAGGTATATGGATGCGGGACTGGCTGGAACCCTAAGTGGTTTTGAACTTATGTGGGAAGAGACCTACCAACAAATGACCCACAACACTGATATTCTCCCCCCACCCATTCCGTATGGCTTTCCTTTTTATGTGTTACTGGAGTCTCAAGGTAGTGCCCCCAAACAGGATCAGGAGAGATTAGAAGAACTACTGGAAGCATGCATGGAGAAAGGCTGGATAGAGGAAGCCGCTTTTGCCAACAGTCCATCTGAGTTGACATGGTTTTGGGGCATACGCGAGAATGTAGATGCCCTGGTCAGTTCAGTAACCATAGACCAGCATTATGACATTAGCATTCCTACCGGAGATATTGGCGAATATGTAAACCAAGTTCGTCCCCTAGTCCAAAAGCTGGATGGAGTAGAGGAGGTGTATGCTTTTGGACACGTGGCTGATGGAAACATTCACTTTCTGGTGGGCAAAGCCCATCATGATCCGAATTTGACCCAAAAAATCAATGCCATCATCTATGAAAGGGTGGGGGAGATGAATGGGTCTATTTCGGCCGAGCATGGAGTAGGAGAGGACAAGAAAGCTTACCTGAGTCTCTGCAGATCAGAAGCAGAAATCCAACTCATGAAAACCCTCAAGCAAAGTATGGACCCCCACAACCTCCTTAACAGGGGCAAGATTCTGGATATGGAATAACTTCCCAATGTACATGTAAGCAGTTACCTTGAACCTTGCAGGAGGTTTTATTTTTAAGCAAATACTTATATATTTGATATATCAAATTATGATATGTCAAACAAAGAAAGTTTTCTCTACCCAGACCAAACATTATTCTACTCAATCGAAAAAGCCATAAAGCTTTACAGGAGGTATGCGCAGGCCAGATTAAAACAGATATATCCTGGATTGACCATTGACCAGCTTCTCATCTTGAGTAAGATGGAGCAAAATGAAGACATATCCCATGTGGAATTATCTCAGCTAATCTTCAAAGATATCGCCTCCATTTCCCGGATTCTATCTTCACTTGAGGAGAAAAAGCTTCTTCAACGCAAACTTAATCCTGCTAACAAAAGAAGGTTTCTCACGAGAATTACGCCAAAGGGAAGAGAGGTTTTACTGAAGCTGGCCCCTTTTGTCTCCCAGAATAGGGCAGGAGCATTACATGGCCTTCATGCAGAAGAGGTAACACGCTGTAAAGACATACTTGAGAAGGTATCAAGGAATATCTCTGCCCTACATGAAAAATTAGCAGACCAAGCTGTTCATTCTCTATAAGCATGAAAAATCAGATCTACCTCTTAACACAAATTCTCCTATTTGCAGGCTTTCTAAATTTCTCTTGGGCACAAAAATCTCCCAAGATTGGAGCCGAAGAGATCTCTGCTATTGTTAAAGACTATGCTAATAATGATCAATTTCATGGAGGCGTGCTAATTGCCAAAGATGGAGAAGTCATGTTTGAGTTTGCCAGCGGAGTACATTCCGAGGGGGGAGAAAACACTTTAGATGGTCATTTTGAACTATGTTCTTTGGGGAAAATGTTTACAGGCATACTAATAGCACACCTGGTACATGAGGGGAAATTAGCGTATGAAGATACATTTGTTTCCTATCTCCCAACTTACGAGTGTCATCCACAGCAGCAGGAAATAAGCTTTCATCATTTGCTTACACATTCTTCTGGAATACCAGATATCTTTTCTCAAGATGTCATCAAAAAAGTAGTTAGTAAGCAAAAGATGAGTATAGATGAGTACTTCGAGCATTTTGCCCAAGAACCTAATTCCACTGTATTCTTTTCATCAGAAAAACCTTCTTTTAAGAGCGGGAAGAAGTTTTCTTATAGCAACTCAGGCTACCTCCTTCTGGGTCTTGTCATAGAGGAAATTACAGGCTTAACGTATGCTCAAGCTGTGGAGCAATACATTTTGACCCCTTTTGGAATGAGTGAAACGCATTCAGGTAATGCTTATGGTGGAGGTACGAGTACTATGAGAGATATGATCAAGTTCCAACAAGGGATACACAAGCATAAGTTACTGGACGAACTTACCTTCACAGAAGTAATTCAACCAAGATCAAAAAATGGAAAAGACTTTTACTATGGATATGGATTTGAAATAGATTTGGCTCATCCCTTAAAAGTCGTTTCCCACAAAGGTGGAAATGCCACCACCAAGGTTGAATTCATGTTTAACCCCCAAGTAGATTACATGGGTATAGTCTATGCCAATAATCCCTCGAAAGGATATAATGAGTTCCACCAACTCCGGCAGATGATACGGCTACAATTAGGCCAGGAGTAAGTTCTAGCCCTATTCCCATTATAGTTATGTATGCTGTTCTCTGAGCGGTCAACCTCAGAAAAGGAGGCAACAGATAAATTTGTAACAAGAAACTTGCTTATCAGTTCTTGCACATAGTACCTTCTTCGTTTAATTCATCAAGGGAATGGACTTAAACAACATCAAACACAGATTATGATTCAAACTATTACCCGATTTCTTTTTTCCTGTATCCTTCTGATTTCCTCTCATCAGCTGTTGGCACAACCAGCTGAGTGTAATGGGACCAGATACATTCTGGGAGGCTTCACAGCAGATAGTACCATTGATGTCCAATATGGACAGGCTACCACACTGGGTGGGGTAGAGCAGGACTTATTGATGGATGTGTATGAACCAGCTGGAGATACCATAGCACAGAGGCCGCTGGTAATCCTGGCTCATGGAGGATCCTTTGTAAGAGGAACTCGCAAAGAATTGGGCCCCTTATGTGAAGTATTTGCTGCTGCTGGCTATGTATGTGCGACCATTAGCTACCGACTTCAAGACATAGAAACAGCTGACTCTACAGAGTTTGCAGAAGAACTCATCATGTCTATGAATGACCTGAAAGCTTCTGTCAGATACTTTAGACAAGACGCTGCTACTAACAATACTTTCCGGATTAACCCCGATCAGATTTACGTAGGGGGAACTTCTGCAGGAGCTATCATGGCGGTGAATATGGCTTATATGGCGGAAGATGATGAGATCCCCGCCTACCTTCAGGAACACATAGACAACAACGGCGGCTTTGAAGGAAACAGTAATGACATCACCGATTTTACCTCTGAAGTCCAGGGGGTAGTTTCCTACTCTGGATCTATTCTGAGACTTTCCTGGATGGATGTCGGTGATCCTCCTTATGTAGCCATACATGAAGAATTAGATCCAGTTGTGCTTTGTGGGCTATCCAAACTGGATACTACAGCCACGCCTTACTTTATCAGAGGAGCATGTGATATGGAAGCCCGTGCAGAAGAGGTAGGCATCGCCAATAACACGGTAGTTTTTGAAGGAAGCACAGAACACGTAGGCTATTTCTTTAATGCGAACCAGCTAGCGGTGGTTTTTGCTACTGCCGGATTTCTGGAGGACTTATACTGCAATCAGCAAAACACGGTTTCCATAGATCCGACCCTTTCAAATGCTGTTGCTATCTATCCTAATCCTACGAATGACAAGGTCCAAATCACTTCTGATCGACTATCAGGTTTAACTGAAGTAGCAGTATTCAATATAAGCGGGCAAGCTGTTCTCACTCAAAGCACACTTTGGCAAAGAGGCGGAAATCTGGAAGTTTCTCTTGCTGATTTACCAGTGGGAATCTACACCGTTATGCTGTCTATGGAGGAAGGAAGAGTGATGAAGCGGGTGTTGAAGAATTAAGGTCTTCCTGGTCTGATATTAAGGAAATTACAAAATCAGTCTTAGGGTAAGAAGTTTACCCTAAGGCTGATCTCATTAAGAAGGCATAAGACGTTAGTAACTTTAGGATATTCTAATAATTGTAGGATATTCTCTTTGTATCAGTATATTGTCCCTACTGATTCAGATAATATGTACCTCAAAAACCTACTCCCTCTATTCAGGAATCTGGCTATCAAATCTTTTAAGAAAGGGGATATTTGCATTCCCGAAGGGGCGACTCAACAAGAGGTCTTTTTTATCAGGAAAGGGTTAGTTCGCAGCTTCTACACGAATGAAAAAGCTGATGAAACCACTTTTTTTCTCTATCCTGAACACCATGTGTTCGGTAATGCTCATTCTATATTCTTTGATGAACCTTCAAAGTTTTCATACGAAGCTTTGGAACCTACCAAAGCCTATATGATTAATTATGATTCCTATTTCGATGTAGCTGCCAAATATCCTCAGCTCTTTGAGTTGAACAGGGTATATTTTGGGAGGAGAGTCATGAAACAAGCATTTCTACGTGTGGATTCCTTTGTCTTTCTATCCCCCGAAGAGCGTTACAAAAAATACATTCAGGATTATCCCAATGTAATCAATCGAGCGCCCGATAAGTACATCGCCCATATACTGGGGATCACGCCGGTCTCATTGAGTAGAATTAGAAGCAGAATTGCTTCCGGAAAAAACTAACCCCCGTTATCTTTCTTATCCTTTGTTAACGCAAATTAAATTTACCTAGGCATACCTTTGTCCCAAGTGATCGAATTCTTCGCAAGTAACCCCCTGAAATTAAGCCTATTATATGTATGAAAAAATCCGGTGGGTACTCATCAGAGTTTCTTCACTATTTCCGAATTTACAGTAATCCCCAACCCAGATACCAGAAGTATGGCCACGCAAAGACTCACCTACTTTCTCATTTTCTTATTGGTCCTGTCTACAAGCTGTCAAAAGGATCAGCTGGCCAATGTCCCGGATTACACACTATCAGAAGAGATTTCTCCTATTGTCAAAACGAGGGAGGCCAGGATGCTTTCTGCCTTCTTTGGGCTGGATAATGGCTTAAATCAACTCTCAAGACTCATTTGGAAAGAAGCTCCTGGGAAGGACGGGATGCCCATCGTTTTCTCTCATGAAATTGATCCCAGCACAGTGGACATAAGCGATTTCCAAATTCTCACCCAGAAGGGCGATACTATGGGGATTGAATTTGTGTCTTATAAGCCGACTGTAGAAGAGTTTGAGTTAAGAACCCTTTTATTGATTGGAGAATATGGTAATGCGCCTGACAATGAGCCCATAGAAGTAGAAATAGTAGGAGAATTGATCAGCAGGGATGGGCAGAACTTACAGGGACAGAAAATCGCTGTTACTCCTCTAGTGGAGGGTCCCTTTGTCAGTTATGCTGAATACTTCTTCCTGGATGAAGCATACCCATATGTGGAAAAAGGGGTAGGATGTGATTGTCCTAAGGCAGAAACAGAAATGGTTGTGAGAGTGGTATGGTCAGGTGGTGTCCGAAATAAGGATGGAGACGAGTTGGGGGATGCAGAACTCAGCAGATTCCATATCTCCCTGGTGCAGGATAATGATACTATAGAAGTCTCGCCTTTCATGCTGGGAGACCTGAATGACAATGAAAACAACACCGACCTGTGCCTAAAAGAAGCTGGAATCCCCATATCAGTGAGAGTAGATGCCAATACTGCCATTGATCCTAATGATGACCTAAATCCTGAAACAGTGGCCAAGGTTCTTAGCAGGTGGTAAAGAGTTAGTCATTCATTCCGTTTTCATAATCTAAATAATAGCAAAATGAACAAACTACTTCTTTTTGTATGTATGATTCTGTTTCTGAGTCATGGCTACGCTCAAAAAGTCATAAGCTCACACACCATTGGCAATGAGGCTAAAAGCTATTCTAAAATATTGGTGATAGTGAAAGCCCCAAATTCTACTAGTAGGATGGAAATGGAAGATGATATCGTGGCAAGATTAACAAAAAAAAGTATTCCAGCAGCGCCGTCCTACGTACGCATACCCAATAAAGTTCTTAAGGCTAAGTGGAAAGATGAAGAGGCCATTGAAACATTTGTATCAAAATTGAGAGAGAATGATTTCGAAGGCATACTCGTAACCAGCTTGGTAGAAGCTAGCCAGTCTGTAGAATACAAACCAGCCGAATATAGTACCAGAAGAGTACCTGTTAGGTATGGAAGGTTTGGTAGATATTACGGATCAGCCAGAGTAGCAGTGTATGAACCTGCCTCAGTAGAAAAGACCAAGAACCTGTTGCTCGAATCTCTTCTATATGACTTGCGTGAATCCAATAAGGAGAATAGTCTCCACTGGCTAGCAAAAATCGCAGTTACAGATCCAGCCAGTTTTGAGAAAACAAGCGATAAATACGCAAAAACGGTGGTCAAAAAACTTACGAAGGAAGCTATAGAATAATCTCCCAATCAACTTGACTATGACACTTGTAAGCCAAACATGTGTAGCCTTTTCCCTACTTATTCTCCTATTCGGAAGCCAGGTCCTTCAAGCACAAGAGCCCAAAAAAGCTACCTCATACATAGGCGTAGCATTTGGGACAAGTTTTCCTCTGGGAGATTTTAAGGATACAGATATCACGAATCCCGATGCAGGCTTTGCTGAAAATGGTAGAAGGATTGACCTTTTCGGTGGGTACTTTTTGAATGAAAAAGTGACACTTGTGGGAACCCTAAGGTACCAGTCCTTTGACACTGGACTTGAAGATGTTATGGAAGGATTTAGAGAAGCCAATCCCGGAGTGGAATTTATGGGAAGTTCAGAAAATTGGGAGGCATATTACTTGCTGCTTGGTCTGGCCTACAGAGTAAAGGTAGGTAAGAGAATCAGCCTTTTCCCCAGGGTGAGTGTAGGGCCTGTCATAGGTTCTAACCCTA
>JBCBKZ010000246.1:0-7348 GCA_038520955.1 Bacteroidota bacterium
GAATCATTAAGTGAGGGAGGAACACCGCAGCCGTATATAGGTACCCTCACATGTTTTGAGATGCCTTTTGGGAAAGGCATAAGAGTGGAGACTGCTGCCTATAGGGGCTATATGAATAGCCCTGCTTTTGATACGCTATTAGCAAAACTCATTGTCCATTCTCCAAGAGAGGATTTTCAGACTGCTGTTTTGAAAGCATATCGTAGTCTTTCTTCCAGTAAGATTGAAGGGATAGAGAATAATATTTCCCTTCTCAAGCAGATTCTGAAGCATACAGTATTTACAGAGAATCTGTTTTCCACTCGCTTCGTCCAGGAACATTTAGGAGAACTGCTAGTAGAAGAAGATAAACCTGCTAATGTTGTGCAGAGAGAGAATTCTCAAGGCTCACTAGCTATACAGGAGGCAGAGCTTCCCGAAGGGACAATAGCTGTCAAAAGTCCACTCCCAGGTACCCTCATCAGTATTGAGGTGAGTGAAGGAGATATCATTCAAAAAGGCCAAATACTCATGGTGGTTGAAGCCATGAAAATGGAGACGGTCATCACGGCTGATGTAGGAGGGTTGTTAAAAGATCTTAAGGTAGAGCTGGGAGAAGTCATCCAGACAGGTCAGGTATTGGTGGTACTGGAAGATTCAGAGGAGGAAGAGCAGGAGTGGGAAGAGGATGCAAAGCAGGACCTGGATCGTATACGCCCGGAACTTCAGGAGTTACGAGAAAGGAAGGCTTTCCAACTAGATGAGAATAGGGAAGAAGCTGTGGCTAAGCGAAAAAAGAAACATAAACAGACCGCCCGGGAAAATGTAGCGCAACTATGTGATCCAGACTCTTTTCATGAATATGGTTCTCTCATTGTGGCTGCTCAGCGTAAGCGGAAAAGTGAAGAGGAACTCATCAAGTCTACTCCAGCAGATGGTATCATCACGGGCATAGGGGCAGTTAATGGAGAGCTCTTTGAGGCGGAGAAAGCCAAGTGCATGATTTTGTGTTATGACTACACGGTCCTGGCAGGGACACAGGGATATTTTGGGCATCACAAAACGGATAGGGTCCTCTCTATCGCCTCTCGTAGCAAATTACCCATCATTCTCTTTGCGGAAGGGGGAGGAGGAAGGCCTGGAGATACAGATATACAGGCAGTGGGTGGGCTTCAACTCACCACCTTTGCAGAATATGCTAAGCATAATGGAGTAGCTCCGAGGATCTCCATAGTGTCAGGTTACTGCTTTGCAGGAAACGCTGCTTTGGCGGGCTGTTCTGACGTGATCATAGCCACGGAAGATACCAATCTGGGCATGGGCGGTCCAGCCATGATAGAAGGAGGCGGCTTAGGGAAATTCCACCCTAAAGAAGTGGGCCCTGTCCAAGTCCAGGCACCTAATGGCGTCATAGATATTCTGGTAAAAGATGAGAAAAAAGCCATAGAAGTAGCTAAGAAATACCTGACCTATTTCCAGGGAGAGCTTAAGAAATGGGAATCTGAAGACCAGCGAAAGCTCAGGTACGCTATTCCCGAGAATAGACGCAGGGTGTATGATATACGTAAGCTGATCCAGCTGCTGGCAGATAAGGAGTCTATCCTGGAACTCAGGAAGGACTATGCCATAGGCATGCTCACCGCTTTCATACGTATAGAAGGGAAACCTATGGGGCTTATTGCGAATAATCCGGCTCACCTTGGAGGGGCTATAGACGCTGAAGGAGCAGGAAAAGCCGCCCGCTTCATCCAACTTTGCGATACCTTCGGGATTCCTATGCTGTCCCTCTGTGATACGCCCGGCTTCATGGTAGGGCCTGAAGCGGAGAAAACTGGGTTGGTGCGCCACACTTCTCGCTTGTTCACCGCTATGGCTAAGAAGCAAGTTCCTCTATTTACGGTCATTCTGAGAAAAGCTTATGGTCTGGGTTCTATGGCTATGGCTGGGGGAGGGATGCATGAATCCTTATTCTCAGTGTCATGGCCTACAGGAGAATTTGGCGGTATGGGGCTAGAGGGTGCCGTCCGTTTAGGCTTTAGGAAAGAATTGGAGTCAGTCAAGGATCCCGAACAGAGAGAAGCCTTATTTCAGCAGATGGTAGCCAAGGCCTATCAACATGGGAAAGCCATCAATACAGCCGCCTTCCTGGAAATAGATGAAGTGATAGATCCACTAGAAACGCGTAAGTGGATCGTAAATGGACTACAGTCTATTGGGGAAATAAAGCCTAATGCACGTGGATTTGTGGATACGTTTTAAATGACTTCGGGCGAATGAATTCGCCGCTACATGTAGGGGTGAATTTATTCGCCCAGAAGAAGGACAAAACTTTTATATACTCTCTAAGACTGAGAAAGCGCTTTCTCCAGATCTGCACATAAGTCTAGCTCATGTTCCAGGCCGGCAGATAGCTTGATGAGGCCCTCTTCTGAAATGCTACTTACATAGCTATAATTCGACTTTGCAGGTTTCTCTTTTGCAATTAGGGCCAGGTTATGTAAGAATTTTTTAGCTCCCGCCTTTCCATCTTTATGCATAAAACTGAGTTCCGCACCACCTAATTTCATCTGTTTTCTGGCTAGATTTACTTGTGGATGAGTAGGGAGAAAGGGGTAATGCACAGAGGTTACTTTTTCATTATACATGAGACAGAGTGCCATCTGTTGTGCATTCAGAGATTGTCTTTCCAGCCGAAGGTGAAGCGTCTCCAGGCTTTTCTCCAGAAACCATAGATCAAAGGAGGAGAATTTTATGTCCCCTGAAGCTCTGTAGGATTTTATGGACTCCAGCAAAGACTTCTTCCCTGCTATCAACCCAAAAGGAGCAATCGCCTGTTTACTCAGGAAGTTGTGCCCACTATGTATGACTACATCAGCTCCTAGCTTGAGAGGTTGCTGAAGGTAAGGAGAGTTTTGACTGTTGTCCACCGCCAGCAAAAGGTTATGCTTCCGGGCAAACATTCCAGCAAAGGATAAATCTATGATATTGAGGCTGGAGAACAGAGGAGAACCCAGTACTAGCATATGGCTGTCTTCTGTTAGGCCTTCCGTCCAGGTCTCAGTCGCCAATGCATCTATGGTGGAATAGGCTATGTTTCTTTTTTCTAGTAGCGCCTGAAAAGCAGATAGGGGAGCTGAATCAGGAAGAGTGGGGATGAGTACATGCGTCTTTTCTGGTAAGGTGTGAAGGAGTCCCTCCCAAACGGAAGAGTTCTCTTCCTGCCAGAGGCAAGCCATCTCAGCGCATTCCAGTTTTGCTAGTTTTTGCTCGAGGGCAGCTATACCGATTTCAGCAAATGCGGATAGCGCACGCTTGGAAAAGGAAGATTGGTTTAATAATGGGACTGGTAATGGATTACAGGAGAGGTTAAGAGCTGATAAGTTGTCTGATCCAGCGTTGGATTTAATCGCTTGCGTTTCAAATTGCATGTTTGGCTTTTAGCTATTTAGAAAAGTCAAGCGAGTAGTAAAAAGGACTTTGATGGGATAATCTTTATAAGGCTACTAATAATTTGCATTTTTATCAAGAAAAAGATCGATTAATGGCAATTTATTGACAAAAATCATCTAAAACTGTAATTATTTTAAATATTTATAAATCTCCTGCTATTTCAGCCAGTTCCAGCCAGCGGTTGGTTTTAGTCTCCAGACTTTCATTGAGGCTTTCCAGTTCGGAGGTCCATTCTCCCAGCTTTTGATAGTCAGTTTCTCCTGAATTGATAAGTGCTTCCAGCTCTTTTTTGCGGCCTTCCATTTCATCAATTTCTCCTTCCAGAGATTCGTACTCCCGTTTCTCCTTATAGCTTAGTTTTCTCTTTTCGGTATTCTCTATCCTGACTTTGGTGCTTGTTGTGGGAGCTGTATTCTCTACCTGCGGGACAGCTTTCTCAGCTGCTTTTATCTCTGCTGCTTCCCTGGCACTTCTATATTGTGAATAACTTCCCGGAAAGTCTTTGATCTTTCCTTTTCCCTCAAAAATAAAGGTATGATCCACCAGCCTGTCCATGAAGTAGCGATCGTGAGAAACGATCATCAGACAGCCTTCAAAGTCGGCCAGAAATTCTTCCAGCTTTCTGAGTGTGATCAGGTCCAGGTCATTGGTAGGCTCGTCAAGTATGAGAAAGTTAGGATTGGTCATGAGAATTCTCAGGAGATGAAGCCGTCTCTTTTCTCCCCCACTCAATGTTTCCACCATGTAGTGGTGCATATACCTTGGGAAGAGAAAGTGCTCCAGTAGCTTGGCAGCAGAGAGACGCTGGTTTTTGCTGAGCTCTACACTCTCCGCCGCTTCTGTTACGACCTCTATGACGCGCTGATTATCCTTGAAGGACCAACCCGACTGGGTGTAATACCCATACACGATGGTTTCTCCTTTTCTGATTTTTCCAGAATCTGGTGGCTCAAGTTCCATGAGGAGGTTGAGGAAAGTACTTTTCCCTACGCCATTAGGACCTATGACACCTATCTTTTCTTTTTTGGAGAAAGTGTAACTGAAGTCCTCAATGATGAGATTATCACCATAGGACTTTCGAAGTTTTTTGACTTCCAACACCTTCCCACCTATCCGCCTGCCTTTCACCTGTAACTGGAGCAAGCTTTGGTCGCGGGTATCCTTTGTTTTTTCCTTCAGTTCGCCTGCAGCATCTATACGGGACTTGGACTTGGTGCCACGAGCTTTAGGAGATCTGCGTAGCCATTCCAACTCTGTTTTGTAAAGGCTTCGCGCCTTGGTTAATTCTTTCTCATACTGGGCCTCACGTTCAGTTTTTTTAGCCAGGAAGTGAGCATAGTTTCCCTCATAGTGGAAGAGCTTCCCTTGGTCCAGTTCTATGATTTCTGTGGTGATGCAGTCAAGGAAGTAGCGGTCGTGTGTGACCAGAACCAGGCTCTGCTTACTGGTAGAGAGAAATTTTTCCAACCATTCTATGCTTTCCAGGTCCAGATGGTTAGTAGGCTCATCCATGATGATGAGGTCCGGCTCTTCTATGAGGGCTTTGGCGAGGGCTACCCGCTTTTGCTGACCACCCGACATCTGCCCCAGCATTTGCTCCATGTCATGTATGTCCAGCTTCCCCAAGATTTGGGTTATCTGAATTTCTATTTCCCAGGCATTCAGGCTATCAATCTTTTCTGACAGCTGTTGGATCTTAGCGAGCTGTTCGTCTGAAGGGGAGGGGATGTTAAGCAGGGCTTCATATTCCTTCACTGCATTCAGGGAAGGGTTATCCGCTTCGAAGATGACTTCCTGTACTGTTTGAGAGGGAGAAAACTTAGGGACTTGTGGGAGAAAAGCCATCTTGATCCCTTTTCTCCTGCTTACCTGGCCAGTATCCGGACTGATCAGTCCAGCCAGTATTTTGAGAAGGGTGGACTTCCCGGACCCATTGATCCCTACCAGCGCTACCTTCTGACCCTGCTCTATCCCAAATGATAAGTCTTCAAACAGTACCTTATCAGCATAGGCTTTGGAGATTTTCTCTATAGAAAGGTAGTTCATTAGCGGTTTAGTAATTCTTCCAATACAGGGACAGTATTAGTCATGATACGCTCCTGTATATTCTCAAGAGAAGCTTTCTCAAAGCCGTTTCCAGTAATGTGCTCATAAAGCTCTATATACCTGTCTGAAATGAGTTGTACCCGTTCATCATTCATGACAGGCATTTTCTGTCCATCCAGTCCCTGAAACCCTTCTGACATCAACCACTTCCTCACAAACTCCTTGGATAGCTGCTTTTGAGGTTCACCCTTATCCTGACGCTCTTGATAACCATTAAGGTAAAAATAGCGGGAAGAGTCTGGCGTATGGATCTCGTCTATCAAGTAGACCTTTCCGTCCAGGCTTCCCATTTCGTACTTAGTATCTACCAGGATCAGGCCGCGTTCTTGGGCCATTTCAGTTCCCTTATTAAAAAGCTGTAGCGCATAGTCTTTTACGGTTCCCCATTCATCCGGGTCTAAAAGGCCTGATTTAAGAATCTCCTGTTCCGTGATGTCCTCATCATGCCCTATAGTAGACTTGGTAGAAGGGGTGATGATGGGTTCTGGAAGTCTATCATTTTCTTTTAGTCCATCAGGGAGGGGTACTCCACAAACTTTCCTTTTACCTGCTGCATACTCCCGCCATGCATGGCCAGCTAAATAGGCTCTAACTACAATTTCAACTGGGAAGGCCTGGCATTGGATAGCAATGGTGACATTAGGATCAGGGACTGCCAATATATGGTGAGGAATTTCCTGGTCTACGGCGCTGAAGAAGTGAGCAGCTATCTGATTTAGGATCTGCCCCTTATAAGGAATGCTCCTTGGGAGGATATGATCAAAGGCAGATAACCTGTCGCTGGCTACGATGACCAAAAAAATATTAGAAATATTATATACGTCTCTCACCTTACCCTGATATCTGGCGATTTGTCCAGGGAACTGAAAATCAGTTTGATCTATGGTATTTAGTGTCATAAGAAAATTGAAAAGTCAAAGATAGGGGAATAAATGGGAAAGCAGAGAGATTGCGTTTTCCTCATTCTTTTACTAAATTATAAATACCCTAAAATAATGAAAATATGGCTTCAGAGCTCTCTTCAACTGTTACGGAAGGTATCAGAGTGAATGTCAGAACAGCGTACGTAAAAGATGAATCCTCGCCTAAGCATAATTACTTTGTGTTTGCCTATCAGGTAGAAATAATCAATGAATCAGCTTACCACGTACAACTGGTTTCAAGAGAATGGCATATCACAGATAGTACCGGCAACAGACGCATGGTTCAGGGAGACGGAGTTGTGGGGAAACAGCCTAACCTAGCGCCCGGCCAAAAATACCAGTATGTCAGCGGTTCTCATTTTCTAACTCCCATAGGAAAGATGGAAGGCCATTATACTATGCTGAGAAAAATAGATGGGGCGAGTATTGAGGTTCAGATTCCTCCTTTTGTGATGGTAGTTCCTTATTTGTATAATTGAGGGAAATTAGATTACACCATCTCCCAATTACACATATGGATAATACGAATACGAAGCCTGCAACTGCAGAAATCAAATACTTGGGGTCGCTTAGAACACAGGCAACTCACCTGAGATCTGGAACAGAAATCATTACAGACGCACCAGTAGATAACAATGGAAAAGGAGAAGCTTTCTCCCCAACAGATTTGGTAGCTACTGCCCTTGTCAGTTGTATGATCACTGTAATGGGAATCTACGCCAACAAGAATGACATCCAGATGGGGGAAATAGACAGTAGCGTGGAGAAAATTATGGCTTGGGGGCCAAGAAGAATTTCACAGCTTAACCTTGAGCTTATTTTCCTCAATCATCAGCTAAATGAGACACAGAAGGCCCTCCTACAGGATATAGCAATGAATTGTCCCGTGG
>JBCBKZ010000247.1:0-7347 GCA_038520955.1 Bacteroidota bacterium
AGTTAATTTCTTTGAGATCAAAGAAATTAACTCATGAAAGTAACTATCATTAGCATTCCCGTACGCGACCAGGAAAAGGCCCTGATATTTTACACGGAGGTGTTGGGTTTTCTCAAGAAGAAAGACATGCCCCTGGAAGGCGGAAATAGATGGCTCACCCTGGTGTCCAAGGAAGCACAGGATGGACCAGAACTCTTACTCGAACCTGCTCCCCTTCATTTTGAACCTTCACGGGTTTACCAGGATGCGCTGATGGAGGCCGGAATTCCCTACACCCAGTTTGATGTAGACAATGTGGACGCGGAGTATGAGCGACTAAGCAAGTTAGGCGTAGAATTTAGTGTAAAACCCACAGAAATGGGAACCGTAAAAATTGCTGTCTTTAACGATACTTGTGGGAACAATATTCAACTGGTAGAAATGCTTTAACCTTCAGTTTCTTTTTTAGTTGTAGAGATAACCATAAGTTCTACAAGGCTAAGGACTATGTATAGAGAAATAGTGACTTCGAATAGGTATCTATCTCACTCTAGGTTAAAGAGACTAACTACTAAAGTTGAAAACCTAAACATATGACAATGAGTGTTCAATATGCATACACCATCCTTTATGTGAAAGACGTCCCTGATACAGTCGAGTTTTACCATAAGGCCTTCGGGTTTGAGAAAAAGTTCTTGACACCAGAAAAAGACTATGGCGAAATTGTGTCGGGAGCCACCACCATTGCATTTGCCAACCTGGAACTAGGGAATGCTAATTTTCGAGATGGGTTTACCGAAAGTAGGTTAGAGAATCCTCCATTTGGAATAGAACTGGCATTCACTACTTCAGAGGTAGACGAGGTAATGAAGAATGCCATAGATCATGGAGCCATTATTTTGGAAGAGGCGGTAGTGAAACCATGGGGACAAAAAGTGGGTTACCTGAGAGATATAAATGGATTCATCATTGAAGTTTGTACGCCTATTCAGAGTTAGGAATAAGTTATGCTAGGAGAGTATGCTAGTTCAAAAATCCGTTCCGACTGTTTTCTGTTCAGGCTGGCAGGCATACTCCTCATGAGAAGATTCCTCATCCCAATAGCAAGAGGGTTTTTCCAGTGAGCCATTTTGCCTATCTGCCAACTCCTGTTGACCACTAGGTGTGCCTTAGCTTGTCTTAGCTGTTGGAAGTTGGAGAACGCTTCATTTGGGTCGGAGTGGTGGTGTAGGCAGTCCGCTAATATATAAGCATCTTCTATGGCTTGACAGGCGCCCTGGCCCATATTAGGCGTAGTGGCATGTGCCGCATCTCCTAGTAAGCAAACATGAGCTTTCCACCAAGGCGCAAAAGGCTTAAGGTCATCCAGGGTTGCGGTATGTATTTTATCTAAGGGGGTTTGGGTGATGATCTCTTGAATCATGGGATGGAACGCTTGATAGTAGGAAGTCAATTCTTCCAAGGGAATATGTTCTCCCTTCTCCATACTTTTGACCGCATACCAATACACTTTTCCTTTAGCAATCTGGACGAAGCCAAAGCGGATTCCTGCTCCCCAAGCTTCATTTAGCTCTCTTTGGTAGGCCGTAGGTAAGTCGAAGTCCGTTAATCCGCGCCAGCAGGTCTGCCCTGAGGAACGAAGTTGGATAGGTTGAAACAGCCCTTCCCGAACCCTTGAGTGAATTCCGTCGGCACCTATAAGTGTTTCAGAGAATACCTCGTGGTCATTCTCAAATAGTAATTGGAAACCCATTCCGGAAGAGGTGGCTGATTGCAGTTTATGATCTAAATAGAGGGAATCTGGGTCTATTTGTTGTAAGAGAATCTCCTGTAATTCTCCTCTGTGTACGGCGGTATTCTTTACCCCATACTTCTCCTCAAAATATTGTAGGTCTACCTTAGAGATAGCTTGAAGGCTAGGCGTGGTTACATTCAGGAAAGAAATAGGATTTCCTGCTGCTTCGATTTCAGCTTTTAGGCCTAGCTTACCATAGACCTGCATAGCGTTATTGGCAAGGATGATGCCTGCCCCTACAGGTCTCAGTTCAGCAGCTTGTTCGTATATCCGGTAGAGGATGCCTCTTTGCTCCAATGCAACCGCAGTCGTTAATCCGCCTATACCTCCTCCTATGATGTCAATCATGGTGTTCTCACAATTTGGGAAGGAAGTTACATCATTCTCGGGAGATCCCGGCCGACCCTGCTTGCAATCCGCTACAGACCCACCGGGATGACAGAAGTATACATGAGTCAATATGAGAGGAGCTTACTCCCTACCCAATTATCAGCTTCACCATCTGCTTGATGGCTTTCTTCCCTTCGCTCAGGCCAGGGAAGACCATCCACACATGAAACATATTCGGGTACTCAAAATAGTTGATAGGTGTGCCTTGTTCTTCCATCATGGCTTTCAGCTTACGGTTGTCTGCCAGGAAGAGATCCCTCCCTCCTATAAAAGTGGAAATAGGCGGTAGTCCCTCCATAGAGCCGTGAATGGGACTTACCATAGGATGATCATGATCCATGCTACCCGCCCATAGTCCTCCGGCTGTTTGTAACGCCCAAACATCCATCCAGGGATCTTCTTCTCCAAGGGTATTGATGGCAGGATTATCCATGTCTATGTCCAGCCAGGGAGAAAGCAGGATGATTTGTTGGGGGAGGGGCTTACCTTCTTCCTTCAGCTTCTGAACCAGCCCCATGGAGAATCCTCCTCCTGCACTGTCTCCTATGAGAATGATGTTTTCAGCACCTACCTCTTCTACCAGTTGATGATAGGCTTCTTCCACCATAGGGAAAGACTGATCAGCGGTAATGCCAGGACCTAGCGGATAGTTAGGAACTACAGCAGTCGCACCAGTTCGCTTAACCAGTTTCCCTAACAAATACCAATGTTCTTTCTTAATGTTATTGACATAGCCCCCTCCATGCAAGTATAGGAGAAGGGTCTTGGAGGAAGCATTTTTCGGTGCAATTCTACTTACATTCCTTCCCTTAACCTCTGAGGAAGTAATGAGAAAGGATTTCTGTAATTTTTCAGGGATGGGATCCTCTTCTACATCGTACCGCTGTTCCTTCATCCTACGAATGAAGTACTTCTGGAAGCCTTTTTTCTTGATGTGTCTCAGGAAGAGTCGGCCTAACAAGCTTGTGGATGATTTGTGTATATAGGTGATTGCCAATGTGGTATATAGTTAGAGGTGAGCGCGTCAAACTTTCTTCCCGTCACCCCTGTGGGAATGAAGGGCATTGATAGCGGGGTCAACCGGGGGCTAGCGAGTAATTTGTGGCTTGACATATTCACCTAAGCCTCACTAGATACCGTTTGACCCTAGCATACATCCCCCTCAAGCCCTACGGCATGACAAACATTTTCTTTCAACAGCAGTCAGACTAACTCTCCAATATCATATCAGCAGCCTTTTCTGCTATCATGATGGTAGGTGCATTGGTATTACCACGGGTTACATTGGGCATGACAGAAGCGTCCACCACCCTAAGTTTGTCTATTCCGTGCACTTTCAACTGAGAATCTACTACGGCTTCCTCATCATTTCCCATTTTACAGGTAGAGGTGGGATGATAGAGGGTTTCACTCGTCCTACGCATAAATTCTTCCAATGCCTGATCATCATCTGTATACTGTTCCGGCAGTAAGAAGCCCGTCCTGTAAGGCGCAAAGGCATCAGTCATTCCCAGTTTAAGGCAGGCTCTCAGCCCTACCATTGACCGCTGAAGATCATCCTCCGTGCTCAGGTAATTATGGTCGATCAAGGGTGCATCAGCATGACGACCAGAAGCCAAACTTACCGTTCCCTTGCTTGATGGATTCAGGACTTTAGATCCAATAGAATAACCATTTCCCTTATCTGGACTTTGGAGACCATGCTCTACGAAATAGGCAGGTCCAAAGTGGAACTGAATATCTGGTGCAGGCTGTGAATCTGAGGATTTAATAAACCCTCCTGACTCACCTATATTACTGGCAAAAGGCCCCTTCTTTTTCGCCAGGTAGTTAAATAGATTCTTGATGATAACCGGAAAGTTCTCTGCTGAATCCAGGGTTTTCTTATAGGAAGAATGAAAAATCCCAAAAGAAACCAGGTGGTCCTGCAGGTTTTTACCTACGCCCGAAAGCTGTTTCAGTAAGGGGATGCCATGTTTCTCTAGTTCTGCCTTATCTCCTACACCTGACAGCATAAGAACCTTGGGGCTATTGTACGCGCCTGCACACAGCAGAACTTCCTTATTGGCGAGAACCTGATGGCTTTGTCCTTTCTGATGGAATATGACTCCCTTAGCTTCATCATTCTCAATGAGAATTTTCTCTACTTCAGCTTCCACTTCAATGCTAAGATTAGATCTTGAAGCCACGGGGTGAAGATAGGCCTTAGCTGTACTACATCTTTCTCCCTTAATATGGGTGACCTGATACATCCCAAAGCCTTCCTGACTTTCCCCGTTGAAGTCGGCATTCATGGGATAGCCTAACTCTTTAGCAGCTTCCACAAAGACTTCTGAGAGATGGTTGGTGTAATGCCTTTTCATGACATTTAGTGGCCCGCCCTTTCCGTGGTACTCATCTTGAATGACTTCGTTGTTCTCTGCCTTCTTGAAGTAGGGGAGTACCTCCTCATAGGACCAACCTAGGTTGCCCATTTCGCTCCACTCATTGTAGTCCTGCTTATTGCCTCTGATATAAATCATGGCATTGGTGCTGCTACATCCTCCCAGCGTCTTTCCGCGAGGTAGATATAGCTTCCTGTCTTGAAGGGTCTTTTGGGGCGTACTGTAATAGCCGTAGTCATCCTCTGTCAGGAATAGTTTGGGGAAGCCTGCCGGTATATGAATGTTCTGATTCTTATCCTTTTTTCCGGCTTCCAGCAGGAGTACACTATGTTTTCCGTTAGCAGACAACCTGTTGGCCAATACACAGCCAGCGGAGCCAGCTCCGATGATGATAAAATCGTATGTTTTGTTACTCATAGGTACCCGGCTTAGAAGTATTTGATGGTAAAATCAATTAACTTCTGTTTGAAGTCATTATATGGAGGCATCAGCATCTCCAGTGCATTAGGAATGTGCTGCTTCAGAATACCTCTAGGGTTAGAAAATGCCTGGAACCCATACCAGCCGTGTCCTTTGCCTATTCCACTGTTGTTAGATCCTCCAAAGGGCAAGTTGCTATTGAAGAAGTGAACAGCATTATGATTGATACAACTACCTCCTGCCCGGGTATTGTTGAGCACGTGATCTATGTTCTTCTGATTCTTACTGTAGATATACAATGCCAGGGGCTTCTCCTTTTCATTTACCTTGTCTATGACATGGTTCAGGTCCTCATATTCATGAACCGGCATCACGGGACCAAAGATCTCATGCTTCATCACCTCTGAGTCCTGAGGGACATCAGTCAGCAGGGTAGGAGCAATATAGTTTTGGCTATCATCAAAAGTATTTCCTGCGTGCACAGTAGCACCCTTATCCACGGCATCAGCTACATAACTCTTCACCCGTTCATAATGGCGGTCATTGACCATTCTCGCATAAGAGCTTTCCTGGGAAGCATCTTCTGTGTAGAAGGCCTGAATATTTTTCTGAACTTCCGCTACAAACTGATCTTTTACCTTTTTGTGCACGTACAAGTAGTCCGGCGCTATACAGATCTGCCCATTGTTGAGGTATTTTCCCCAGGCAATTCTGCGGGCGGCAGTTTCTACATTGGCAGTCTCGTCCACTATAGTAGGTGACTTACCGCCTAGTTCGAGGGTAACAGAAGTTAGATGCTTGGCTGCTGCCGACATCACAATCTTGCCAATGCTAGGTGCACCCGTAAAGAAAATATGATTGAATGGTAAGCTAAGACATTCCTGGGCAGTTTCTACCCCTCCTTCAACAACAGTAACTTCATTCTCATCAAATACTTCGTCCACAATTTTCTTCATCAGGGCTGAGGCATGTGGGGTATTCTCTGAAGGCTTGATCATGACTGTATTTCCTGCACAGATAGCCGCGACTAATGGGCCGAAGGTCAGGTTGATAGGGAAGTTCCAGGGAGAAATGATGAGGACTACACCTTTAGGCTCATACTTAACGTAAGAGCTGGAACCCAACATGGAAAGAGGAGTCTTTGCACGATGCTTTCCCATCCACTTTCTTAGGTGGCTCTTGGCATGTTTAAGTTCACTGGTAACAGGATATACCTCTGTGAGGTCTACTTCGCTAGGATGCTTTCTGAAGTCTTTAAAAAGCGCTTCCTTGATTTGAGGTCTGTAAGCCAATACGGCTTTATGGAAAGCATTCAACTTGGCTTTGCGTTCGCGAAGCGTGCTATTTCCTACCTTAAACTGGTTATCCTTGAGTTTTGCGAACTTCTCCTGTATATGCGAAGAAGTGACACCCGTAGCGGGTTTAGTAGCTGTAGTCGTATTCATTTTGCAATTTCTTACTGTTCTATTCCTTCTAATCTAACAATCAGGAACGGGGATAAAAAATCTCCCGTTTTCTTAGCTGGTTTCATGACAGAAAGGGCTTAGCCCAATTAGCTATTGATCTGCGCCATCTGATTCAGCCTGATAAAGGCTGTTTCCTCACTTCTGGAAGGGGTAATTCCCAGGTGTTTTTGAAAGTCCCTGATGAAGTGCATTTGATCGTAATACCCATAGTCGAGGAAGTGGTGGTGCTCCTGTTGTTTGAGGACTTTGTTCTTGTAGAAGTGCTTAAATCTGATGAGAGAAATGAATTTCTTGGGAGAAATCCCAAAGTAGGACTTAAACTTTCTCTGCACATGTCTCACGCTAAGGCTGTGCTGCAGAGCGAGTTCTTTGACACTTATCTGGCCTTTCATGAACAAGACAGGAGTAATCAGAGAGGAGGCTATTACGTCTACTTCCGTGAGTTCTTTCTGCCTGAGTAAGCTATCATGGATAAGTGAGAGTACCTCTGTATCAGTATTTGTCTGTTTCAGGTATTGGTTTAGGGAGTTTAGCCATGGCAAACCACAGCTATCCAGGTACCGGTTAGTGTCCGAAATCTGAGACAGAAGAGGTCCTAATAGTCGATAGGCTCCGGCGGGCTTTAACTTGATCCCGATTAGGTGGCAATGATTTAACCTATTGGCCAGGACGGTTTGCGTCTGAATGCCTACCAGGCAGGATGCATCAATAATGACAGGCGGCTGTTCCGGGTCTAAATAAGCTTTCTGATATTCTCCCTGCAGAACAAAAATGATTTCTGGGTATCCGTCTGGGATGAGTAAGTCTTGGCTCGACTCCTGTTCCCTACTTCTCATGACCCAGAAATATTTTACCAAATCTTCCAAGTCCTCCCCAGCTGGATATTTTCTGTAATAGAGGAGGGGAGAAAGAG
>JBCBKZ010000248.1:0-7329 GCA_038520955.1 Bacteroidota bacterium
AGGGATTTTCCTTTTAGAGTGCTAAGAGTGGGATGCTTTCTAAAAGGTTAGTTAATGTATTCTTGGTAAGTATATTGAGAAGGTCCGCCTCCACCCTTAATTTGCTGGACTGAAAAGTGAGGCCTCCTTGCTTACTATCAACCATACATTAAATTTTTATGAAAACCCTCCTCTTTTTCTCTATAGCCAGTCTCATTTTAGTTCAATCTTCCTATGGCCAAAGTGTGGAGATCATGCCGGGGACAGAACGGATTTTCGCAGATATTCAGTGGCTGAAACCCTTAGGAGATACCTACAAATGGACCCTTTTTAGCAGGACAAGGGCTACGGTAGATTATGAAGATGAGAATAGGGACTTTTTCTCAGGCTTGTATCTGAATTACACCATGAAGTCAGGCTTTGGTGCCTCTTTGGTAGGCAGACTCTCACCTGCTGATGCAGGGGTAGATATAGGACCACACTTCATTAAGCAAACCAAGGATGTTACCTTCTTTGCCCTCGCATCCATCAGTCTCCAATCTGAGCTATCCTATTCATGGTTTTCTATTCTCAGGTATTCACCGGAACTGAGTGAGAAATGGAAAGCTTATTCCAGCCTGGAACTATTCTCCGCTTTTAGAGAAGAAGGGCATGCGCTAAGTGTGCAGCGTATTAGGCTGGGACTGGATAGAAATGGCTACCAGTTTGGGTTTGCTGTGAATTTTAGGGCAACAGGAAGACCTTACAGATTAAGGGATACCAATCCTGGTCTTTTTATCAGAAAGCAATTATAAAGGACCATTTTCTACCCAATCATACAAGATCTATGGGAATTCATCGATTTTCCTGAACCTTTTTGGAGGAGACACATATAAGTGGAAAGAAATACACACTATCCATGAAAAGTCTTTCTACTGCCTATCAGAAGATTCCCAAAGAGTGGA
Organism: Bacteroidota bacterium; assembly: GCA_038520955.1. Classification (GTDB taxonomy): domain Bacteria; phylum Bacteroidota; class Bacteroidia; order J057; family J057; genus JBCBKZ01. The sequence goes on from JBCBKZ010000248.1 coordinate 924, forward strand.
TCGCCATCACCATGTCTCTATTAAGCATAAGCTTGGTATTTGCGAGAATGTACTATACACATTACTTCGCATTCAGATTTTTATTATGGAATCTGTTTCTAGCTTGGTTACCCTGGGTATTTGCTCAGATAGCTCAGTCAAAGATTAAGCCTGTTAAGTGGGGGAGTTGGATGTTGTGGCTGCTGTTTCTTCCTAACTCCTTCTACATTCTCACAGACCTTTTTCACCTCAAGTTACATACCTATGTTCCAGGCTGGTTTGATCTGTTTATGATTTTAAGCTGTGCGTGGGCAGGCGTTTTGTGGGGATTTTTCTCCTTAAGAAAGTTTCACCTTCAGATGATTAGTCTACTGGGGAAGGCATTTGCAAGAGCAGCTACTTTTGGGGTACTCATCCTTTCCAGTTTTGGTGTGTATTTAGGGAGGTACCTTAGGTGGAATAGTTGGGATGTGTTTTCCAGACCTTTAGGTCTGATGGAAGAGTTAATGACCTATACGTTTATAGATGGGGGATGGAAGCAGATGGTAGGCTTTACCTTATGTATGACGGGATTTTTAACGCTGGCTTATATAGCCTGGATGGAGAAAAATGTAGAAAGTCCTACATCTCAGCAGACTTAGAAATATACTTCCCCAACTTATAAATGAAGTGGTCCAGGTGTTCTTCTATCTGGACTTCATCCATGAGCTTATTGATCAACATAATGCCAAGGCCGCCCTTGGCACGCTTCTTTACAATATCTTCTATTTTGCTGGGCTTGTAGGTGTGTATGGGGAAGGCGCTTCCTTTATCCTTGATTTCTATATAGACTATATCTTTTTGTTTGTAGAGAGAAACTTCAATTGAGGAGTTTTGATCACACTGATGATGATGAATGATGCAGTTAGCGCAGGCTTCGTCAGTAGCCAGGACTATTTGGTCAGACTCCTTGGAAGACACCTCCATATCCCTCAGCCTGGATTTGACAAAATCCCTGATGAGCGCAAGACTCTGCCTAGTACAAGCTACTTTAATTTGAGCTTTCATCCCTTGAATAAGTTGGCTACTTCTTCTTTAGAGTTGACAATGGGAATGAGTTTACTCAATCCTAAAAGGTCAAATACTTCTGCGACACTCGGACTCAGGTTGGAAAGCACTAATCTGCCCTGCCTATCCTTGAATTCATCCAGGTATGATACAAATACGCCTAAGCCGGCGCTGGACATGTAGGGAACTTCTGAGCAGTCTATCAGTACTTTGATGCGGTCAGCATCCAATAAATTCCTGATATGCTCATCTAGTTCTATAGAAGAATTTGCGTCTAAATCCCCTACGGGCCTTAGCGTTACATATTCTTCTTCCTGGATTTCGTTGATTACCATATTCAATTTCTATTACGACAACGCATAACGAATGTTTAATCCGTGCCTAACTAAAAGTTTGAAGCGTGAAATATTCAGCTTTAATAGTTAGATAAACTTTATTGCCAGCACAGTGTAATCATCCTCTAAATCACTATGCGTAAAATCTTTTACCCCATCTACTATGGATGTAGTCAGTTCTTCACTTTCCATATTTCTATGGGCAGTGAAGATGTTTTTTAGCCGTTGATAGCCGAATTCTTCCCCTTCCTCATTTCGCGCTTCTATAATTCCGTCCGTGTATAGCAATAGCATATCACCAGAATTATACTGGATGGTTTGAGGTTCCTGATTATAGCTTTTAAAAATGCTTCCTTTTACTATTCCCAGTCCCAGGGTTCCTTCCCGCATCATACAAATTCTGTCCTCACTAGAGTTGTAGTAAAAGGCCGGGCAATGCCCTGCACGTATCAGTTGTATTTCTTTTTTCTGCGTATCTATATCCAGGTAAGTGAGGGTAACAAAGAAGCCTTTCTGCATACAAGCCACAAGCGCCTGGTTAGAGGTATTCATAAACTCAGTAGGCGTCATATTGGTACGGGCCAGGGCATGAAAGATTCCCTTAATCTCTGCCATGTAAAAGGCAGCTGTGGTCCCTTTCCCTGAAACATCTCCTATAGCTACCTTAAAGCGTCCCGGCTTACATTCGATCACATCAAAGTAATCCCCTCCCACCTCTGAGGCGTTGTCATTTTTAGCGTTAAATGAGATATCCCTGGTAGTAGGTAGATTATGAGGCAGTAGCTGCTGCTGAACATCCTTGGCTATTTTGAGCTGCTCCTGGTAACGTTCCATTTCTATGGAGCGCTTGACCAGCTTGGCGTTCTCCAGGGCTATCCCTGCCTGCTCAGCAAAGTTAGTGATGGATTGTATGGTTACATCCTCAAAGGAATTAGGAAGCTCATTGACTATGTAAATTGCACCATAAGTCTGGCTGCTGGACATGATAGGAACTACCAGCATACACTTATACCTACTGCTATTATTTCGAAAGACCTTATGCTTCCGCATATTTTTAACCAGATAGTATTTCTGGTCCTTCAATACCTTTTCTGTAAGAGACTGATCCTGTTTAATCTCTTTGATTTCCTTCTGGCCTATCCGTTTTCGGATGAATAATTCTGACTGTCCGGTTTTTTCTGAAATCATCTCTAACCAACCCGCCCTCGCATTACCCGCCAGTACACTGGCATCCAGTAAACTGTTCATGATTTCCGTAAAGTCCAGGTTAGACTGTATGGCTTGATTTATCTTACTGTAAGAGGCTATTTCCAGACTGTTAAGCTCAAAAATAGAAGAGGTAGGCAGATTAAAGAATAGCACCAGTATAGCGAACACACTATAGATAAAGGGGAATATGGTAATGATTCTCAGAAATAGGTATCCCGGGAGCACATCTATAGGAATGTCCAACTCCAAAGGAAAACGGAAAGTGGCTATAAGATAGGTGATTCCTACCACCACTATGAGTGAGAATAATCCAAGCGCCCTGAGCTTTTGATTGAAATTCAGATAGGCTATCCATCGCACATTGGCAGCTAATAGAAGGATCAGGATCACATATACCGCTACAAACACATAATACAGTATCCCAAAACCGGGTGCCAAAGGAAAAACTCCCAGTAGTAAAGCAAAACCGGTAAGGCCCAAATAGGCCGTCCATCCTCTTACCCTTCGTTTGGTACGCTGATACAGGACAAAACGTCTGAAGATAAATACGGCTGAAAGGAAGAAAATCAAGAAAGCATATAGCCCTACGGAAAAGAAAATAGGCCCAAGATAGCGGGCCAGGGTATAACTTTGAGTGGTATTATTAAGGATGATGGTGAGTAGGATCAGGGTAATTCCTCCCATCCCTATCATGAATAGCTTCCAGAGAAGGGTGATCACATCCAGCTTCTCTATCTTATCAAAACTTCTCCCCACGAAAATAGCATTGCAAAGAAGGAATAAAGCAAATGCGATTCTATAGCCTGGGAGGGTGGGATAAGTTCCATCATCAGCCTGCTCAAAAATCGTGAGGGCACCAAACTGCAGCACGTGGAACAGCACCACAATTAACCATGTGGTGATGGCCGTAGCTATAATGATACCTTTGACGATTTTAGGTTTCAACCCGATAAATATTAATTTGAACTGATAAATTTATGCATTTAATCGGTAAGTATAGCCACCCTTTTTTTGTAAGGGAAGTGACCACTTCCCTTAATTGCCCCTAAGCTGAAATCGTAACCACTTCTCCTATGGCAAAAGCTGAAGTTTATTGGGTAGATATTCCTGCTGTGAATACCCAGCCGGAGAAGGACCCTTACATAAAGCTGGTAAGGGTGGAAAAGAAAAAGATCGTCCTGGTCTATAGTAAAGGGAAGTGGTACGCCATCCAGCAAAAATGTCCTCATGAAGGGGGACCTATGGAAGGTGGCTGGATCAATGAAGAAGGGAAGATACTGTGTCCCTGGCATAGATATGCTTTCGACCTGGAATCAGGGCAATGTAGAAAGGGAGGTTTTTATCTGGATACCTATGAGACCAGGACCATAGGTAATAGGCTTCAACTGCAGTTTAAGCGCAAAAAATGGAGACTGTGGTAGGGAATGCTTCCTAAAAAGCCTACCTTATTATAATTATACTGTATGAAGAAACTGTTTACCATTTGTTTTTGCCTCCTTCTGAGTGGGACCCTTTCGGCTCAGGAGTTTTTTATTGGTGCCCAGGTAATTCCTCAGCAAAGCTGGCTCCTCAACCAGGATGATGCTGACTTACCGGAGTCCCAGTACAAACAAGAATTCCTGGGAGGAGTAGCTGCCGGGATCAAGGGAGGATACAGATTGGGGAAGATCAGACTGGAAACCGGTCTACTGTATTCACAGGAAGGGGGAAGGTATTCTCTGGAAAATGCGTCCGGAGAGCGGTATGACCAGACCACACGTTTGGAGTACTTGAAAGTCCCCCTCATTGTAGGTTTTCTCCCTACGGAATTGGAGCGTAAATGGAACGCCTTCGTAGGAGCAGGCGTGCAGATGGATTATCTGGTGAGGGCCTATACTTACAATGATAACACTGATTACCAGCCTCCGGTTCCGGATAATTACTTAAACTATCCTTCTACCAGGGAAGCTTTTGCACCCATAGGACTTAGAGGGGTAGGTCAGGTAGGAGTAGATGTGAAACTTACCTATGAATTAAGCATGAATATGTACCTGAGAGTAGACTACTTATTCTCAGATGTAGAAGATAAAGAAGAGAGTTTTGTCATTGTGGAAGACGGCGAGTCCAGAGAACAACTGTTCTGGCCTTATGTAAGAGGAGCAGAGAGAACAGCTTCTACTCACCCCATTTCTATGGGACTGGTCATCGGACTTAATTACGCTTTCGGTCAATAAATTTCCTCTAAACCTAATTTAATTTTACTGAAAATTGATCGCATTCATTCAAGGGAATCTGGTAGAAATTGAACCCACTCATGCGCTGATAGAATGCCATGGCATAGGCTATGAGGTGAAAATTTCTCTTCAGTGTTATAACCGGATTCGGGACAAGAAAACCCTTAAGCTTCATACCTTTTTTCAGGTAAGAGAAGATGCCCAAATTCTCTACGGCTTTGATGATAAGCAGGAAAAATGGCTGTTCGAAAAACTCATAGGTGTATCAGGTGTAGGTGGAAATACGGCCTTAATGATCCTTTCCGGTCTTTCTTCCGAAGAACTTCTCCAAGCCATTAGTGTAGAAGATACCCTCACCTTGAAAAGAATTAAGGGGATAGGTGCCAAGACCGCAGCTAGAATTGTGCTGGAACTAAAAGACAAGTTGAAAGATGCCATAGAAAGCCAGACCCCTACATCAGGAGCGCCAGTCAATGCTGACTTTCTGAAGAAACAGGAGGCCCTTACGGCGCTCACCAACCTGGGATTACCCAGAGCAGCCATGGAGAAGCGTATAGGCCAGATTTTAAAGGAGCATGGTGGTCAAATAAGAGTAGAAGACATTATAAAGTTGGCCTTAAAGAACCCACAGTAAGAAAGAGCGAAATTTTTCGTTCATGTATGTATACCATACTGCTCTATTACCATTTTAGGTGAAAATTACCTCTGTGAAAATCTTGTAAATCCTCGAAATTATCTCTATTCCCATAGATCCTGTCAGAAGGATATCATTTTTACACTTTTCTCATCTGAATTATTTACTACTTTTACGCCGTTGTATCCAAATATGCCTATGAAACAAAGCTCTACTTGTAAATTTAAGAATACTGCAAGATGTCTCTTTCGTTTCTTCTGAAACTGTAAAGATTCTCATTGCCTGTATGACCGTGATGACCGAACGTTTTAGGAATTAAAAACAGAGGGTTTTGTCTAACTTAAGTGTTTCGCTGCTGATAGCTACTATCACAGCCATATTTGGTATTGATCCTCTTGCTGAGAACCAAGTCGTTTCAAGCGAGCCTGAAGTAATCATTTTTGATGAGCAAAGTCTTTCCATAGACCCAGTCATTGTTGATGAGGATACTTCCAAGAAAAAGAAAGATAATCCCAACCGTAGGGTAGGGGATGCTACCCGTCAGGAGCACATCTCACCTCTTTTTCTGAAGAATCCTAATAATTACAAAGTAGAGTTCGAGCTTGATGATGATAGTTGGGGATATAATATTCGCGAGAAAATTGGGGAAACGGATATACGTCGGGCCTCTTATATTTCTTTTGAAGATTACATTAAGTATCGCAGAGAAAGAGGGATGTCTGACTATTTCAAGGAAATGGCCGTCACCTCAGATGAGGAAGCCAGAAAAGGTTTAGGGCCTTCTTTTGACCTGGGAGAAATATCAGATATTTTTGGAGGAGGGGCAATTTCTATCAGACCGACCGGTTATGCTACTCTTCACTTCTCCGTAGACAGAAACATTACAAAAAATCCAGCCTTAAATATCCGCCAACAGCGGGTAACTAACTTTGACTTCGACCAGCAAATACAGTTAGGTGTAGTAGGAGAAATCGGGAAACTGATGAACC
>JBCBKZ010000249.1:0-7309 GCA_038520955.1 Bacteroidota bacterium
TACTTAGTGTTACATATAGATTACTCCCGGTATATCCATCTGAAGAGCTGGTAACCATTCCATTCTCATCTACTGAAAGTGCTTCATCTCCCAGCTGTCCATCCATATCCGGATCAGCAAAGCCCGCCTCCGCTACATCAAAGCAGCCGTCATTATCACTGTCCAAATCCATGTGGTCAGCTATTCCATCCTGATCAGAGTCAGGCCAGTTAAAGCTCCCCTTATCACTTCTCGCCCAAATACGGTGAATGGTGGAGTTATTATTTCTTCCATTATCATCTACTTCCCATCTATTCCCATTACCTCTCACTGCCCAATGAGCTTGCCCACTTCTGAAGAATGGGAAATTCGTTAGGGCAGTATCTATCCTGTTTACGTGATGATTGTTAGTACCGTATGGTAGTATTCCAGAATGCCCGTCAAGGGGTGTGAAATTCTGGATACCATAGAAGGTTCCTTCTCCTATGGCCGCGTAGTCCAGACCCACTGGGGAACTAAAATGGATCACCCTTTCATGGCCGGTAGTAGTTCCATACCATCTCAGTTCTTTTGCCCCCAGAGAAGCAATGGCGGCATTTCCGGCATGTCCCCAGCTGTTGGCTTGTGTAGAACCATCTGTCCCCAGCGTATCAGAACTTAAGAATGGCAAATTATTTCCTGCCTCAATGACTGATAATAGCGGATTAGTTCCTGCCTCATGGAGATACTGGAGTACGAGTACCCAACCTCCTCCATTGCTAGTGTCTACCTCAGCCCGGAAAAGTCCATCACCCAGGTTGAAGAAGTATCTTCCTGACTCAGGCACGTCATGTGCACCTGCCAGTGAGGTAAATGGAGTTTCACGAGATCCGTTACCTAGTTTTCCTTCTTCCAGGTCAGTAATTCCATCATTGTCATCATCCAGGTCGCAGGCATCAGGAATGCCGTCTTTATCATTGTCCAGGCTGTTATCTCCCAGGACACAAATATCTTCTGTATCACAGATACCATCTCCATCTACATCATTAGGAACGCCTATACAATTACAGCTACAGTCATAAGTATCATTAATAGTACACGCATCTCCATCATCACAAGCTGTACCTGGCGTACATTCTTCTATAGGAGGTGCAGCACGTGTAAGCACGATTCTGCTCACAGCCCAGTTGGGATCAAAACCTCCCTGGTCTGTGAACTCCAGAGTGAGCTTTCCATCTGTTACCGTGGTGGTAAAGGTCTCATTGAAGAACTGACCAGCAGGCGCATCCAGATCTGGTATGACTACTACTCCTTCAGCTTTTACCTGCATATCATCGTGCGAAGCCATAGCATCACCGAGAGTAACAATTACATCCCAATCTCCATTTACTACTGTAGCTTCAAATACCCCTGCTTCTGAGGCATATATCACATCTCTGTTCAATTCATTTCCAGCTGCATCTCCTCTATCAGCATGATTAATCACACCTGTATTAAGCCAGCCATACAGAGGAGTTTGAGAAAGTGCAGATACCTGTAGATAGTCATCTGATATTGGAGAAGAGAGCGTTCCCATGTCAAAGTTATAGCCATTTGAGGCCATGCTTTCATCCCCCGTGTAAGTTCCTACGCAGTTACAGTTACAGTCATAGGCATCATTGATGGTACAGTCATCTCCATCATCACAGGGCGTACCTACCTCACAATTCTCCAGAGGTGGGACTACCTTATTCAGGATCAGTCTGGAAACACCCCAATAATTATTCTCCCCTCCATTACCTGAGAATTCCAGGCTGAGTTTGCCGTCATACACCCTCGTAAAGAACGTATTACCATAGGTTCCCTCAACAGGTGCCCGGCCATCTGTAAGCATCACTTCACCTTCCGCCTTCACCTGAAAATCATCTACAGGTGTATCTCCTGTAGTCATATTTACTGTTACAGACCATTCTCCATTAGGAACTATGGCCTCGAATGTATTCGCTTTATCTGCAGATACTACGTCTGTTTGATACGTATTACCCTCATTCCAGTCTATTCCTATCAATCCATCAGGATTTACCCAGCCAAATAAGGCCGTCTGGGTAGTAGGATCTACATGCTTATAAGGTGGCGTACGGTCTGAGTTCTCCGCTCCAAAGTCAAAGAGGTAGGTACTGGGAATATCTGTGACAGGTGTTCCTATACAGTTACAATCACAGTCCAATACATCATTGATAGTACAGTCATCTCCATCATCACAGGGCTTTCCTGCTTCACAAGAGTTATCATTTATAGCATCCACTACATAAGCAGGATCACTTTCACTACATCCACAATACTCAAAATAAGAACCATCTAGGGCTACTGCATCAGAACCTATGGCACGGATGCTTACCGTATGAGGGCCTGCAACCTGAGTGGTCAGGCAAATAGTAGTAGGACCATAAATGGGGCCATCAGGCTCAGGATCTTTTATAGTATAAGTGAAGTTATTCAGGTCTATCACATATCCGCCATTTGCCCCGGCGGATTTATTGTTTGCTACTACAAAGCAGATTTCAGTGCCTATATCCAGGAATGGATAGGAAAGGGTAATGGGTCTGTTCACATTCCCTGCGGAGGTAAATTGGCCATCAGGAAGTCCATTAGCCAATTCTGCATTACTATTCTCCGGTGGGTCTATCACCACTCCACCTGCCATGGTGGCCCCGTCTGGGCAGTTACATTCTGCTGTTTTAGATGGACCATCAGCATTCACACATGCATCAAAGTCATTCTGATCTTCTTCTCTTAAAGAAATGCCATCCTGATCACAGTCATTTGATAAGTTAGCAATAAAGCCCTCCGGCTCTACTCCATCAATAACGCCGTCTGCTGTACAGGGGTTATTAGCTTCAAGGTCAAAGTCATCACATATTCCGTCCTGGTCAGCATCAGGTTTAGACGTCCCCTGGCAAATTCCCTGGGAGGTCCATACATCATTTGCGGTACAGTAATCATTGTCTTCGCAGGGTGTACCTACCAGAGAATTGTCAAAGTCTTTCAACTCATCTATCACGTCACAGATTCCGTCTCCATCCGTATCAGGTGCATCCGCAGGACAGTTACAATCTTCCAGCGCTCCGCCGTCTATCCATCTTTGGATTAATGCCAACTCACTATCATCTATGGCTCCCCCTACCCGCTGATTCATATTAGGGTACTCTATGGCTTCTCCACAACCCTCATACCTGTCTACCGTGATGATCTTTACCAAGGTAGAATCTGAAAGTATATCGAACCCACATTTTCTTCCCCCCCGGATGGCTCTATCGTAAGAAGTAAGGTCTAGTCCTCCTCCCTTTGCATTGGGGTTATGACAGCCCACACATCCATTCTCTTGAAAAATAAGGCCTATCTGGTTCCAACCTACCTGCTCATTATCACAGTAGTCATTGGCATTAGCTACATATCCTACTGGTTGCTCACAAGCCTGAATGGTATTAAAGGGAGAGCCTAAGCCATCCTCATTTTCATCTCTGTACCACGTCTTCTTTCCGGGACCATTACATGATCCACACTCATCTATTTCGCCATAACAAGCATCCGGATTTATGTTAAACTGTATTTCTGCCAGGGAAGCACAGTTACTGGTACCGTGAGTGGAAATAACTGTAAGGAGAATCTCCTTTACGAAAATCCCATTGAAATCAGGTCCTTGAAACCCTTCATACTCATCTGATTCATCTCCTCTTGAGAAAGTAAAATTCCCAAGGGTTTTCCATCCAGTAGAATCTATACGGTAGTCTATGACTACCTCTCTGATCCCATACCTACTCTGGCCCTGTAGATTAGCATTCCACACCCAGCTATCCTTAATACTTTCTAGACTCTCGAATGAGTATAGTATCCAGTGAGAATCCCCTCTGGCGGGGTTAGGGTTTGGAGCGACTTCACAGGAAAGCCAGCTTCTATTCCATTGATTCCCTCCGGAATAACATTCCTGCCCCATACTATGATGGAAACTAAGAATGCCCAGCAACATCAAAAACTGAAGTCTGGTGAGAAGGGCAAACTGTTGGGTGTAACTGTTCATCAACATATGTTCAGGCCAAGGCCAATTTTTTGTTTAACGCATGATTCCTAAAGGTGCCCCCCCACTAGCCGGCTCCCAAAAGTTCCCGATGTTGGGCAGAATTTGGTCTATGTCAGCATGAGAAGCCCCAAACCAAAGTGCCAGGTCCGCGAAGTATTCATCCACAGAAGTTGTGGGTATGAGCCTCCCTCTCCCCACATCCAGGGGATGCCCATTCTTATACAAGTCAGGATACTGACCGAAAATTTTCCCTCCGTCAACAGCTCCTCCCATGACCATGGCGTTTCCTCCCCACGCATGGTCTACTCCCTGCCCGTTAGGGGCCAATGTTCTCGCGAAATCAGAAATGGTAAAGGTGACCACATTCTCCTCCACACCCAGGTCCACCAAGGACTGGTAGAAAGCGGTTAAGGCCTGGTTGACTTCCGCCATCCTTGTATAGTGCTGCTGATAACTTCCGTGGTTATCAAATCCTCCTATTTGCACAAAGAAGGTTTGGTTAGTAACTCCTAAGGCATCCCGAGCTGCAATGGTACGGGCTACCATTTTTAGGTTATTGGAAAAGTAGTGGTTTGGAAAAGTAGTGCTTATCTCGGGTGTATTGCTGATGATCGCGTCAAACTCAAAAGAATTACTTTTAGAGCTTTTGATTTTATGTGTGTATGCCTGATGAAGGATGTTTTGATAGGTATTCTCCATCAGGTTGTCCAGGGTTTGCCGCTTTAAGGACTCATAAAAGCCCATATTATTACTTCCATTTACGAGCGTTACCCCGGTACCATCAGCCTTAATAGCCATAGGTGTTATGCTGGCACCCTGCTGGTACAGGTTCATCCCTGCCAGGGAGATATTCATAGAGATATTCTGATTGGTATTGTTATACCTCAGGATATCAGCCATCCTGCCTGTCCATCCGGTGATGCTGTCTCTGTCCGGCATTGAGGTTTGCCATTGTTCCTGCTGGTCAGAGTGAGAGAAAATTCTCTTGGGCAAATGCTGGCCTAAGCGAAAATCATTCATGGAGGTAGGCCGTACAAGCGTTCCTACATTGGCTATGAAGGATAATTTTCTCTGGTCAAAGAGCGCTTTAATTCCGGGTAAGTTGGGATGCACGCCGTATTCTTTCCCATCAGGATTCAGGGCAGTAATAGGGAGAATTTCCTCCCTTGGGATAGCTGCCTCCCCTCTTATTTCCTCATATCCTTTATGCTCATCTATCCCTCTTGGCATGAGCATATTGTAAGAGTCATTCCCTCCATGAAGGAGGATACATACCAATGCTTTATACTCATTGTTGGGATGGAAAATCGACCTATTTGCAGCCGCGGCAGCGTTCATCAGTCCCAGGTTAGTTAGCCCTGACAGAAAGGCTGTAGCTCCCATGCCAGTACATGCCTTGCCCATGTCTGAGAGGAAGCTTCTTCTATTATATTTTTTATGACTCATGGTACTCATTGCTAACTATTTGGCTACTGGGAAATCAGAAGCCATAATGAAATAGATGACGTCCTTCACAGCATTCTCACTGGAATAATTCTGAACGTTTACGATATTCTGGAAAATGGTATTGGTGATGATATTCCTTGTTCTTGGGGTGAGGTTACCAGCACACAGTAAAATGTCTAGCCTGTCCAATAGTGCGCCTATCCCTTCTGTCTCGTAGATTTCTATCTCAGTAGTAAAGTCAAGACTAGGCTCATCATTCACATTCCGTGAGAGGTTAGGATGATTAGGATTAGCATGGACTGTATTGTTATGATAAGGTCTGATTTTGAGGGTATTCTCTACTATATTGAGGTAGTTTATGGTCGTATTGGTATTCAGAATTTGGAATTCAGGAGATACCAAACCGCTTTTAGCTACCACATCTGGTTCTGCATAATCAGGAAGGAAGAAATTGAATACCGTGGGAGAAAGACCAAATTCCTGCCCTAATTGGGTTCTCGCATCATACATTCTATTTCTTCCCCATACCCATATTCTACCAGAGGGAGTAGAGATGTTAAAGGCCTTATTTAGTTTGGTAAGACGTTCTACAGGTTGGATTAACTTACCAGCAGTAGGATCACTGACCCAATCACAATTTCTGGCTTCCGGGTCCATGAGAATGGCCTTTACCACTGCTCCCATATCTCCTCTGACCCCTTTGCCATTATTATTGAAGGCAGTAGCTACTCTATTTACATAGGCTGGCGTGGGGTTAGACTTTACCATATGCTGAATCATCAGCTTGCCTATGAAAGGCCCCACATTAGGATGGTTGAAAAGAATATCTATGGCATCATCTAAATCTTCTTGAGTACCGCGGCCTGCAGGAAGTACAGATCCATCTATCATTTTCTTGGCAGTCTTATCATGCCAGTACTCATTGAATATCATTTCTCTGGACCACTCTCTTCTACGTCTATGAAAACCCTCCTCTTTAGGGGCAATCACAAAACCAGTAAATACTTTAGCAAGTTCCTGAATGTCATAAATGTCATAGGTAGGAATAGGATCCCCATTCTCATCCAGTTTTTGGGTGCCATCATTGTTTAACTCCCACAGACCTATGCTAAAGAGCTGCATGATTTCCCTTGCATAGTTCTCATCAGGGAAGGTATTCAGTCCTAAGTCTCTTTTCTTATTATTCCGGAAGGAGAGATACACACCCATGGTGTAATGGGTGGATACCTTATAAAGGATGTCCCGGAAGTTACCAAAGGCATTCTCATTCAGTATATCATAGTACTGTGCCCACCCACTGGCTTTATTAAATTCTGATTTAATCACCAGAATTTGATTCAGGCTAAATGCCACTTTTTGTCTCAGCGCATCATCTTCCGTATATACCTTTTCGTAAAAGGTATTTATGTATAAGTAATCCCTCTCGAATCCATCAGAGTTCACTGCGCCAGGGTTTGCTGGGAAGACTAGTTCCTCAAATGTATACACCCACTGAGAATCTACTCTCTCCAGGTGAGTGGAAGGGATAGGCATGTTCATCTGCTCATCAATCCAATGCTCTATTCCTTTCTCACTTACATATTCTATTTCTTCCCAATTATGGCCTAAGGTAGCCTGTCCCAAAAAGCGGGAAGCTGCCGATAAATCAGGAAATAATTCCTTCCCACTTAGGGTATACTCCCCTATTTCTGTGGAGACAGAATCACTGTGGGTGACCTGGACACCTACATTATTCCCATTTCCTATATGATCTTCATATAGCTGGGCAGAAAGTGAGGATGTGCTGCCCATGAAAAGAAGTACGGGAACCCAAAGCCCTACTACCCTCCAGCTTGGTAACTGAATTGC
>JBCBKZ010000024.1:0-16877 GCA_038520955.1 Bacteroidota bacterium
TTTCTCCTACGGGGGTGGCTACCATGTTCCTGGTAACCAAAATCATAGATGCCATCAGTGATCCTACCATGGGGATTATTGCAGACAGAACAGAAACTAAATGGGGTAAATACAGACCCTATATTCTTTGGATGGCTATCCCTTTTGCTTTGCTGGGGTACCTACTTTTCCTGGGGCCGGACCTATCTGAAACAGGTAAGCTGATTTTTGCCTATGTCTCCTACTCCCTGGTAATGCTTGTGTATACGGCTATTAATGTCCCCTACTCTGCCCTCCTGGCGGTAATTTCCCCTGTTTCTGAAGAACGTACCAAGGCTACGCAATACAGGTTCATTTTTGCCTCTCTAGGGACATTGTTAGTGGGCGCCTCTGCTAAACCCCTGGTGGACTTGTTGGGAGGAGGGAATGAACTTCTTGGTTTTCGACTGACCATCGTGCTCTTCGCTATTCTTGCTGTAATACTTTTCTTCTTCACCTTTAGTGTTACGCAGGAGAGAATCAAACCCAAGAAACATGAGACCAGTATCAAGGATGATATTAACGTGCTTCGGAAAAACATTTCCTGGATCATTCTGGCAGTATGTAGCATTCTCATCGTGGTGGGACTGGTAGCCAGAATTTCCTCCACAGCCTTTTACATCAAGTATAATATGGGCTTCAGAGATGAAAAAGCCCTTTGGTGGATGGACCATACTACCCTCATCATTACCCTTGGTTTTGTAGGTCAGTTGTTTGGCGCACTAATTACCCTCAGTCTACTAAAGTATCTGGACAAGCGTTCCCTCATGATTATCATGAATCTGATCTTTGGCGGGTCTATATTTGCTACCTACTTCATTCCGCTGGATCAGTATACGCTTACCCTCATCATGTATGCCATAGGGATATTCTCCTTTGGGACCATCATCACCCTCCTTTTCTCCATGTATACAGACTGTGCAGAATACGGAGAATGGATGTCAGGACATAATAGCGCTGGTCTTACGGTATCAGCCTCCATGTTTTCTCTGAAGTTTGGATCTGCGGCTGGAAGTGCCATTCCGGGCTACATCTTAGGTTGGTATGGTTTTGTGAAAGACATGGACCAGTCTGAGTCTGCTCTGCACGGCATAGATATGTCCTGGAACATAGTACCGGGTGTATTCTTCCTACTTGCCGCCTTACTAATGGTCTTCTACAAACTGGATGGGAAAATGATGAATAAGATAGAACAGGAACTCATGGAAAGACGTGGAGAGGTTACCTAAGGGAAGTCAATGGAGAATTAGAGATCTGATATAGATATCAAAAAAGAGCTTCAAGTAACACTTTAACTTAATCCAGTTTTAAGCGCAGATAAGAAATAGACCCATAGAGGTTTTCTCTTATGGATTTCATTTGCACCAATACCTGTCTACCTGTAGGGGTAATTTTATACAGCTTTTTTCTCCTTCCTCCCCTAATGGGAGTAGCTTCTCCTACCTTTGACGTGAGGTACTCCTTCTCTTCCAGTCGCTGTAGGGAAGATTGAATAGACCCTACACTGATGTTAGTCTTCAGTCGCTCTTCTAATTCTCCCTTGATGGAAGCCCCATATGCATCATTCTGCAAGATGATGACGACTAAGAGGATTAATTCCTGGAATTCACCAATACGGGTCAATTTCATTTGATTCTTACTTGAAGGGAATATACCATTTTATTTCATACGTAATTGTAATAGATATCTATTTGTGGCTGGAAGGCCCTTTTCGTGTTGCCTGCAGCTAAGAAAGGAAGTTTAGGAAACCGGAATCTTTGAGGTGTCAACAGAAAACCCACTGCCTAAACAGTGGGTCGATCTTAACCAACAATGAATTCGCCTAAGTCTATTCATCTCTCAATAGTTCCACCGGATTTATGTTGGCAGCCTTGAGGGTTTGTATGCTAACCGCCAGCCAAGCGATCAGAAGTGTGAGGATAGCAGCAATACCAAAGTACATCCAGTCTAATTCTATCCTGTAAGCGAAGGAACTCAGCCACTGTTTGGATAGCAGGTAGCTGACAGGAATAGCTATGCCAATTCCCACCAGCACCATCTTGGTAAAGTCAGTGGATAGAAGGCTTACGATTTTCCATACGCTGGCTCCCAGAATTTTTCTGATTCCGATTTCTTTTGCTCTATTCTCTGCCATAAAGGTGGCTAACCCCAAGAGCCCTAGGCAAGAGATAAGAATGGCCAAACCGGAGAAATAGGTAGATAAAACACTTACTCTACTTTCTGCCTGATAAAGCTCCTCATATTCTTCGCTGAGAAAATGGTAGTCAAAGGAGTACTCTGGATGATGAGCTTTGAAAACCCCCTCCACCTGCGCCAGCGTTCCTTCCAGGTCCTGGGTATCTACCTTAATCATGATATCTCTCCCATGTCTTCTAAAGCGCAATATGAGTGGCTGAATAAGTTGGTGGATAGATCCGTAATGGAAGTCTTTCACTACGCCTATGATCTTCTTTTCAGAATTTCCTCTTTTGATCACTTTCCCTACAGGATCACTTAGCCCCATATATTGTTGGGCGGTTTCATTGATGATGATGTTATCAATCTCATCCCCAAATTCTCGAGAGAATGACCTTCCGGAAACTATCTCCATTTCCAATGTCTCGATTACATCATAGCCTATCTTGGGCGACTGAAAGCTAAACTCTTTCTCTTCCTCGCTTCCTGTCCAACTATATCCGGCTCCAGAATCAGTTCCATCCATTATGCTCCACACCATACTGGATGACTCTTGTACCCCAGCGATAGCAGAAAGCTCATTTAAGAAAATCTCGGGGTCCTCCTGATGAGGAGGCCGCTGAAAAGAAATAACCTGCTCTCTTGAAAAACCCAGATTTTTGGACTGGGTATAGGCAAGCTGTTGATTGATAATCAGAACACCCACCAGAAAAATAACAGAGAGGGCAAACTGAAATACCACTAATCCCTTTCTCACGGAATACTCCCATCCTGTAGGGGTTATTTTCCCTTTCAGGATATGTATGGGAGAAAAGCCTGAAAGGTAAAGGGCAGGATAAGAGCCTGCGACCAGACCTGTCAACAAGATGAAGCCTGTCAGGTAAGAGATATTTTGTCCGCTCAAATCAAGGGTCAGAAACTTTCCTGTGATTTCATTGAAGAACGGCAGGAGAATGTACACCAATACCAAGGCTAGTAAGCAAGCCAGAAAGGTAATGAAGGTAGATTCTGTCAGGAACTGGAAGATGAGGGTTGCTTTTTTAACCCCAAAGGCTTTCTTCACCCCTATTTCCTTTCCTCTGGAAGAAGCTCTGGCAGTGGCAAGGTTCATGAAGTTTATACAGGCGATGAGCAAAACTACGAGGGCGATTAATCCAAATAACCTCAGATAACTGATTCTTCCACCCACCAACTTTCCTTCCTCATAGATGCCATACAGGTAGCGGTCAGAGTACTTTTGTAGAAATAAACTGGACTGGGTTCTGGAAGGATGTTTCTCCAGTAAGTACTTATCCAACTTTTGATTAATGGTAGCTTTAGATGCAGATGGGTGAAGAACTACATAGGTTTCTGCATAATCTCCTGTCCATATCCCTCCATTCGCGTCATAGTTCAGTAGCTTTTCCATGGAAACGGCTGCATCAAACTGGCGGGTAGCGCTGGAAGGTGGATTTTGAAATACCCCCTCCACTCTGAAAGCCTGATCAAAGTAGCGAGTCTTCCATACAATCTCTTTGCCTACCGCAAGTGAGCTGGCTTTGAATAAGCGGATAGCCAGATTCTCTGAAATGAGGATTCCTTCAGGAGTAGAGAGAGCCGTGGAGGAATTGCCATACAGTAAGGGATAAGTGAGCACATCAAAGAAGTTCTGACTGACAAAGGCACCCTTTACTTCTATGCTTTTATCTTCTGCCAGGGCCAGCCCTTGAGGATTATGGTAAGCATTGCTGATGGAAACGGCTTCCTTTACTTCCGGGAAGTCTTTTTTCATAGCTTCAGCCAGCAGTACAGGTGTATAATCCCATGTTTGGACATCCCCCGAGAACTCAAAGTTTTGCATTACATGGTAGAGCTGCTCATCTACCTCATGGAACTTGTCTACCTTCCATTCGTCCTGCACCCAGAGTGCTATCAACAAGACCGTGCTAAGGCCGGCTGTAAGACCTAGTAGGTTGATCAGAAAGGAGAAAGTGTTTCTGATGGCGTTTCTGTAAGTGATGAGCAGATTGTGCTTAAACATGGTGGCAGATACAATAGGTCTGTGTTGGAATACTTTTAAAAAGTCTGGTCGCAGATGAAGCAGTACCCCTTTGGAGAACTGCCATCTGGCTTTTCTCAAATTTTGTGATGCTTCCTGTTCAAATATTTCCACCAGGTTCCCTTCTACCTCTTCCAGATAGTCTTCCCGGCAAAACCATCGCAGGAAATTCAGGGCTCGCTTGGGAGGTTGTGGCGTCTTACTCATCTCGTAAAAATTCTACCGGATTAATGAAGGCCACTTTCAGGGACTGGGAGCTGATAGCCAAAATAGCTACTCCCATGGCCAGCATGCCTGCTATGACAAACATCCATACGGAAATATCTATGCTGTAAGCAAAGCCCTCCAGCCATCTCTGCATGATCACCCAGCTCAAGGGAGCCGCTACTAAAAATGATACACCTACCAGGAGGAGAAATTCTTTGGAGAATAGAGAGATAATCTGACCAACAGAGGCCCCTAGAATCTTCCTGATCCCAATTTCCTTAGACCTGCTTTCCGCCATGAAGGTGGCAAGTCCCAGTAGCCCCAAACAGGATATGATGATGGCCAAACCGGACAAGTATTTAGTAAGAGTAGCGGTCCTTTGCTCTGTGTCGTACAGTCGCTGGTAGGCCTGATCCATGAAGGTGAAATCAAAGGTATATCCAGGATAAATCCGTTCGTATAGTTCCTGTATCTGAGCTAAGGTATTCGCTTCAGTCCCTTTGGCTATTCTCACCCATACGCCCCTACCTCCGGGACGGAATCTCAAAACTAGTGGTTGAACTGCTTCATGTATGGAGCCATACTGAAAGTCCTTCACTACGCCTATGATGGTCCGTTTCTCGTTTCCATTCCCCACAAACTTATCTATGACCTTTCCTACGGGCTCATCCAGTTTCATCATGTCCAAAGCAGATTCATTGACGATGATGTTGAACCTGTCATCATTAAATTCTTCAGAGAATGACCTGCCTTCCAGCATTTCCATACCCAAGGTTTCTATGGCATCATAGCCCACCATGGGGGCATGGAACATATACTGGTCATCCTGCTCATCATCCACATCCCAATTATAGCCTGTCTGCAAGCTCTTAGGTCCGAATAGATTAGAAGCATAGTTGGCGGAGGAAAGCACGCCGGAAATGCGCTCCAGTTCTGTGATGAATACTTCCGGACTATTTTGGGCAGGGTTCTGTAGGTTAGCTCCCAGATTGAAGCTGATGACATTCTCCCTGTCATATCCCAGGTCCTTCTGGCTACTAAAGGTAATTTGCTTGCCAATGACCATGACGCCCACCACAAAGATGATGGAAATGGCAAACTGCGAAACCACCAACCCTTTTCTAATCCAAAGTTCTTTCCCCTTACGATGGCTACTCCTCTTAAATATGGAAGAAGGTCTTAGGCCTGATAAGTAGAAGGCCGGATAGCTACCCGCCAATAAACCTGTGATGAGAATGATCCCCAGCAGATACAGACTATTTTGAAAACTAAGATTAAGAGCTAACTCTTTCCCCACGATAGCATTGAACTCCGGCAAAGCTAGGGTGACTATTCCCAATGCCAGGACGGCTGACAGAAAAGTCATGAGAATGGACTCCGTAATGAATTGGAAAACGAGGCTTTTTCGCTCCGCACCTATGGTCTTTTTTACCCCAATTTCTTTGAGCTTACGGGAAGCCTGTGCGGTAGCCAGATTCATGAAATTGATACAGGCTACGAGGAGAATAACCCCCGCCAGGAGGGCATATAACCTGATCGCCTCTATTCTGCCTCCTATCACTACCCCATCCTGGTAATCGCCATAGAGGTATCTTTCAGAGTATTTCTGTAAGAAGAAGGTAGAGTTGTCCCACCACCTGCTTCTTTCCTGTAAGTAGGTGGCTATATTTTCCGCCAATGCGGGCTTATCAGTACCTTTTCCCAATACCAACAAGCTGCTTACATAGCCGTCAGACCATTGGGCTACGTCTTCATCCCCATCTATCAGCCAGTCCAGAGAGCCAACTATATCAAACTGAAGACTGGCATTTGATGGCGGTGTCTCAAATATTCCCACCACATAGAAGGTAGTGTCAAATCTAAACGTTCTCCAGGGCATAGCCTGCCCAACAGCTTTATCTACAGAACCATACAATTGAATGGCCAGCTCTTCAGAAATGCCAATGCTTAGTTTATCTCTGAGGATGGTCGCCTCATTTCCCTTCAGCAAAGGATAGGTTAAGGCAGTGAAGAAGTTCTCACTAGCGTGTACCCCTTTCACCTGCTTAAATTTCTCCTGATCAAGAACAAGTCCATTTACTTCGCTAAGACTGATCCCATGTTCTATTTCCGGGAAGTCCTTTTCCAGATTTTCCGCCAAAAGGGAAGGCGTAAACACCATGGTCCGAACATCACCTGATAACTCCAGGTTGTTCATCAGCTGATATAGGTCCTGATTATTCTCATGGAAGGTATCTACAGCTAGTTCATCCTGCACCCATAGAAGAATTAGCAAAGCACAGCCCAAGGCAGTGGAGAGCCCAATGAGGTTAATGAAGAAGGAAAACTTGTTCCGTAAGAATCCCCTGTAAGTGATGAGAAAGCTGTGTTTTAACATGGCTGTTGGAATAAGTGCATTTTGAAAAAGTTTCATGTAGTCAGGTCGTAGATGAAGGAGTACCTGCCAGAGAAATTGCCAACTGGCCTTTCTGGGATGTTCATCTGCTTCCCGCTCAAATAGCTCCATAAGATTCCCTTCTATCTCTTCGAGATAGTCTTTCCGACAAAACCAGCGAAGAAACTGAAGGGCTTTCTTAGGAGGTGTTTTCTTGATCATAACTGTGTACTACGCGGTAGTGCTAAGGGAAACTCAGGCCATCTACCCTATCTAGCCGGGCGATGATTCCCCAACCGAAGAAGAAGTTCCCTACTCCTATCATAATTTCGTTCTCCCCTTTCTGTAAGGGAAGATCTATAGTCGTATTTTCTATGGAAATCCTGCCATAAGGCGGTTTCATGATGGGAGAATTGTAATAGTTCTTGTCCAGGTACAGGAGCTGCTTGTTGATCAACACCCACACCTCATCGCTAAAGCCTAGCTGTAGTTTCCTTACCTGCTTTTCTTCTGACATAATGGTGGTCTTTATCCAGGCAATGCTTCTTCCTGTTTCTTCTGTTCTGCCAGATCCATACTTCCGGGTCAGATTGATCAGACCCATTCTTTCAGCCTGAATAGGCTCCCAGGAGGATGAGTCAGCAGGGATGGTTCTGTCGGTAAGGTCTTCCCCAAAGGGAAAAGGAAACACTTCACTTACTTCCCAAGCCCGCAGGTAGTGAGGATCATGGTAGGTAGGATCCGGTCCGGATTCTGGGGAGAGGCCTTCTACTTCATTAGGCCTGATGCTCACATTGGCATAGTAACCTTTGCCTTGGAAGGAAATTTCGCCTGATTTAGCCTCTCCTTCCAGATGCGGGATTACCAGTGCTGGCTTATCCATGTCATTTACATAGGCTAGCATTTGATTTCCTGAAATGACCAGTTTGATGTGATTCCATCCTTCAGGTTTGATGTTGCCTGGTCCCTGATAGTGGCCATGCATGTCCCACATGGTTATCCCTTTGTTGATGGAGGTGTACTGAAGGGCATCTGGTCCTTTTGGATCCCCTGCTCTGTAAGGCCTCAGATAGAAAGCTTCTTTCTCCTGCTCACTTTCTTCTCTAAAGTAGACAAATAGAAAGACCGCCTCATCCTGTATCACATCATACTCAATGATGCCATTCTCAAACTCCATATTGTTAATGGAGAAGATAGGATTGTCTGAATTGCTGTATATAGCTGGTACTCCTAAGTGTTCAGTGAAGCTTACGGTTTCCTCATTAAAGGTCCAGTTGTCAGGGCTCATGGGGATCATTCCGCCCTTCTGCGCGAGGGCTAATGATGTCAACATCCATAAGCTAAGCGTAATGGTGGTTAGTTTTTTCATATGTTGAAAATAGGAGTAACAGCTAGCGTTTTTGCCTATTTACGTATTCAAGTTCATTCAATCTCATTCACATCTCTTCTGCCCTATTCATCTCTAAGAAATTCTACTGGGTTGACCAGAGCAGCCTTCAAAGACTGCGTACTGATAGTCAGTAGAGATACTCCCAAGGCAATCAAGGCTGCAAAGAGGAAGATCCACCAGGAAAGGTCTATTCTGTAGGCAAATCCCTGCAACCAGTTATCCATGAGCATCCAGCTAATGGGTGCTGCCAGCAGGAAGGAAAAGCCTACCAATAGGACAAATTCCTTAGAAAAGATGGCCATGATGTGCTGGACGGATGCGCCCAGAATTTTTCTGATTCCAAACTCTTTCAGGCGTCTTTGGGCAGAGTACATGGCTAGCCCTAATAAACCTAAGCAAGAGATGATGATAGCCAGTATGGCAAATGAGTTAGCCAGTTTAGAGATGGCCTGCTCACTGGCGTATAGTGCTTGGTATTCCTGGTCAATAAATTGATAATCAAAAGCAAAACTTGGATTGATTTCCTTATAGATCTCTTCCAGACTGCTAATGGCTTCTTTTGTCCTACCTGCTTCCGTTCTGATCAGGATGACCCCAAATGCCTGCCATTCCTTAATGTCTATGACCAAGGGCTTAATAGGCTCATGGAACGACTGGGTATGGTAATCTTTCAACACCCCAATGATCTGTCCCTTCTTGGTCCAGGCTGATATCCATTTCCCAATGGGATTTTCCATCCCCATTTGCCTCACAGCCTCCTCATTTACGATGAAAGCATCAGATGAGTCAGTAGCATATTCTCTGGAGAAAGCCCTCCCCTCTACTATTTCCAGCTTCATCAAGTCAATAAAGTCAAAGCCAACTGAAGATGGCTTAAAGCCTACTGCATCCTCTTCCCGCTTTCCTTCCCAATTAATAGGATCACTTATCACGAACCTCATGGTATGTGGGGCTTCAGAACTTTTGTCCACCATGGCGATACCAGGCGCATTCATGGCCTTTTGCTTAAAGAGATAATACTTATTCAAATCCATCAGCTCCCCTTCCACCCTCACATACACTAGATTCTCTTTGTCATATCCAAGGTGGGATTGTTGGATAAAATCCGTTTGTCTAGCTACTACCAGCGTGGCGATGAGTAGAAGAATAGACAGGCTAAACTGAAAAATGGTGAGTCCTTTCCTGATCCAGTTTTCAGACCTGGCAAATTGAAGGTTCCCTTTTAAGACACTTACAGGCTTTAAGGATGCCAGGAAGAGGGAAGGATAACTTCCAGCCAGGAACCCTATTAGCAGGACAATGCCGCCGATGATCCCCCAAACAGAAAGATCAGCATATGGAAGTTCTATTTCCTTCCCAGTGAAGGAGTTGAAATAGGGTAATAAGAATATGAGAATTCCCAAAGCCAATAGCGTAGAAATGGTGGCCAAAAAGATGGATTCTAATAAAAACTGACTCACCAGATAAGACTTGGAAGAGCCTATGACCTTCCTTACCCCTACTTCTCTGGCTCTGCGAAAAGACCTGGCAGTAGACAGATTAGTGAAGTTGATGCAGGCGATAACCAGGACGAACAGAGCTACCAGCAGGAAGATATTAATGTATTCGATTCTCCCTTTCACAGGATGTCCATTCTCGAAGGTTCCGTAAAGGTACTTGTCCTTAAATAATTGCAAGCCTGCTTCTCTTTCCATCCCTTCTTCAAGTTCTATTTGGGAAGCCATAAAGGCATCAATGCTGTTTGCTACCTTTTCTGTATCTGCTCCCTTTTCGAGTTGGATCGTAGTAGATATAAAATTGGAAGCCTGACTCAGAAAAGTCATATTGGCTTCCCAGTTGATGAGAAACTCAAATTGAAATGTACTATGAGAGGGTACGTTTTCAAATACAGCCGTGATGGTGAATTCTCGGGTGCCTTCATATCTGATGCTTTTCCCAACAGCTTCCTCCGGAGAATCAAAGAACATAGCCGCCATTTTCTCCGAAATAGCTATGCTGCTCACATCCACTAAAGGCGTGCTCGCATCTCCCGCAATAATGGGGTGAGAATACATTTTGAGAAAGTCGTTTGTGGCCCTTGAACCCTTCAGTTTGAAAAGCTTATCTCCAAGCTGAAAAGTTTCAGGGTGCCCCCAAGGTAGCTCATACCCAGTAGCATATAAGCCTACATGCTTTACTTCAGGTATGGCCTGAGTTATCCCTTTAATGGGCACTATCCATTTATTATCTACTCTCTTAATTTGGGTATTATAGTCTCCGGAGGTTTCTCCCTCAATGGTCCATGTATGGTACACATGATATAGCTCTTCTCCATTCTCATGGAAGTTGTCCATGCTCCTCTCGTCATGTACCCATAGGAGAATGAAGAAACAACAGAGGATTCCCAGGGCCAGTCCCAGGATATTAATGGCTGTGTATGCCTTGTCTCGGGCAATATTTCTGATGCCCACTTTTACAAAATTCTTGAACATGCCGTAATAGTTTAATCGGTACGTACCCTCCATCGGGCGAATATATTCTGGTCGAAAGTGAAGCAGGACGTTCTTTAGAAATCCCCAATTTGCCTGCTTAACGGAGTTTTCGACCTCCACATCAAATAGTTCCATCAGATTTCCCTCCACCTCTTCCAGGTAGTCTTCCCTGCAAAACCATCGCAGGAAACTCAATGCGCTTTTGGGAGGATGATGTATCATATATAGCTAACTTCTATCTTCATGGATCCTGTATCACTCATACCTGAGCGCATCAGCAGGATTGGTCATGGCGGCTCTTCTGGCCTGCCAGGAAACCGTGGCTATGGACGCCAACAAAACAGCCAACACAGGCAACACGAAAACCCAGGCAGAAATATGTGTTTTATAGGCAAAGTTGCTGAGCCATTGTTGGCCGCCCCACCAGGCTATAGGGATAGCCTGGACGGCGGCTATGCCTACCAACCACACAAACTGCTTTCCTAGTAGCACCAGGATTTCTGTTGGCGTAGCGCCCAGAATCTTTCGTATGCCTGTTTCTTTAATCCTTCTGGAAGTGATATGAGATGCCAGTCCTAATAATCCCAGGCAGGCTACCAAAATGGCCAGACCTGCAAACAGACTAAAGACTTTTCCAAACTGCTGGTCAGCCTTATACTGCTGCGCAAAAAAGCTATCCAGGAAAAAGTACTCGAAAGGATTCTCCGGAAATAAAGCTGAATACTGCTCTTCTATTTGATCCAGTGTTTCTGCCAAGTCTGTAGTACTGAGTCGTATGCTGTAATAGTTTATGGCCGGAAAATCAGGATTGAAATAAGCAAAGGCCTCCTGCTCATAGGTAAGCGACCTATGGTTAACATTATTCACTACCCCCACTACTCTTAGATCACGCCAGTTATTTAGCTTAATGCTAATCATTTGCCCAATGATCTCTTCCTTATTTTGGAAACCTAGCTGTTCTACCGCCTTTGCATTGAGAATAACCGCCTCGTGATCGGTCTGTAATTCTTTGGAGAAATTTCTTCCTGCCAGAAGCTCCATTTCGTAAGTATTCAGGTAATCCTCATCTGTAAACAGATAAGTAGCAAAGACTGCATCTTCTGTAGGACGACCCTGGAGTTTGATGGAGTTATTATTCTGTATGATATGTCCGGGTATATCCGATGAGGCCGTAGCATGGTGTATGTTTGGAGACTGGGTAAGCTGGTCTCTAAAGAGCGTAGACCTATCCATGAAGGTGGAATCAATGACAGAAGGTGTTTTGAGGATAAGCAGCTGATCCATATTAAAACCCATGTCCTGATTCCGCATATAGGAAAGCTGATTAAAGACAATCATGGTTCCTACGATCATGATGATGCTAATGCTAAACTGAAAGACTACCAGGACATGTCTTAACTGAAACTTCTTGCCGCTGGTGAATAGCTTTCCCTTGAGCGTCTTGATAGGCTTGAAGGAGGATAGCACAAAAGCGGGATACAGACCTGCCAAAATAGATCCTCCGATAAACATAGCACCAAGTACCATCCATGAATAAGGGTCTGTCCAAAGATGTGTCAGCCATTGATCTCCAATGACGGGTTTCCCTACCAACTGGTTGAAGGGCTTGGTAAGAACCAATACCAGAACTATGGCAAAGGAGATGGCGAAAAAGTTGATGAGGGCTGATTCTGTTAAAAACTGGGAAATGAGATGTCCTTTTTTGGCGCCTATCACTTTCCGTATTCCAACCTCATTGGCGCGTTCCAGGGAACGAGAAGTGGAAAGATTGACAAAGTTTAACCAGGCTATTACCAATATCATCAGCGCAATCAGTACCAGGAAAGAAACCGTTTTGTTACTTCCGTTTTCACTTGCCTCTCTGTTTAGGTTGCCAGACAGATGGATATCCCTAACGGGTTGGAGCATAAGCTTTTCTTCCAATCCATATTCCTCCATGATTCCCCCCAAGTATTTCTGGGTAAAGTCATCTAACTGCACGTCAATGTCTTCTGCCTTAGCACCAGGAGCCAGTTTTAGGTAAGTGTAGAATTCGGGCCAAATCCATGCGTTATTCAATCCTTCAGAGAATCCTGAGGCGGAGAATAAAGCCCTGATGTTGAGATGCGTATTAGGAGGCAGGTCTTTCAATACCCCCGTCACCTTAGCTTCCCCATTTCCGTTTAGGTAGAGAACTTTCCCTATGGGATCATCAAACCCAAAGTACTGGCGGGCCATGCTTTCACAGATGACCACATTCATGGGTTCTCGCAAAGCAGTTTGAGGATCTCCTGCCAGCAGTGGGTAGTTAAACATGCTGAGTACAGAAGAATCTGCTACATACATATTCTCCTGATAAAATGTCTTGATCCCCTGCCCTTCAGGTTTATAGCTCATGACAGAAGAACCTGCGAATACTTCCAGGTCCACCAAGCGAGCATAGGCTTCTACCTGAGGAAAATCTTTTTTAGCTGATGGACCAGCTGCAGGATGGTTAGTAGCCCTTAGGTTGAAAACGGATTCCCCCGGATTGGTCATTCCCAGATTAAGTCTGTATAGAGAATCTATGTCCTTATGAAAGGAGTCATAGCTAGACTCAAAACGGACATATTGGAGAATGAGTAAACAAGCAGCCATCCCTATGGATAACCCCAGAAGGTTCAGGAGGGAAAATTCTTTGCGCTTCCAGAGATGGCGCCAGGCAGACTTTAGGTTGTTTAAAAACATTTCTAAGTGAATTGGAAGGTGTGCATTAGCAAGCTGTTTGATAAAGTCAGGTCTAAGATGCAGGAGGACTTGCCAGCAAAAGTGCCTTCGGGCGCGTCCGGGATGCCTTTCACTTTCTCGTTCATATAGTTCCACCAGGTTCCCTTCTACCTCTTCCAGGTAGTCTTCCCTGCAAAACCATCTCAGGAATGCCAGGGCATGTTTGGGAGGGTGGATCATGTTACTCATCTCTTAAAAATTCTACCGGGTTTAATCTGGCCGCTTTGATGGTTTGGAAACTGACCGCAGTCCAGGCCATGAGTAAAGCTATGATGGCTGTTAACCCAAAGTAGGTCCAGTCCAGTTCTATCTTATAGGCGAAAGAGTTCAACCATTGATTCAGTGCCAGATAACCTATGGGTAATCCTATGAGCATAGCCAGCAAGACCATTCTGGTAAAATCGGTAGACAGTAGGGAAATGATCTTCCACTCACTGGCGCCCATGACCTTTCTGATGCCTATTTCCTTCGCTCTTTTCTGAGCTGTGAAGGTTACTAGTCCCAGTAAGCCTAAGCAAGAAATGAGAATGGTCAATATGCTGGCGTATTTAGCTAGCGAAGCTACTCTTTGTTCGCTTAGGTAAAGGTCCTGATAAGAGGCATCCATGAAAGAATATTCGAATGTCTCCTTAGGATAAAACTCCTTATATGCTTCTTCAACCATGGCCAGGGTCTGCTCCTCTGTTCCTGGCTTTACCCGCAGGAGAATGTCCTGCCCCATTCTTCTAAATCTGAAAATGAGGGGGACTATAGGCTCATGAAGGGAGCCGTACTGAAAATCACTTACCACCCCTATGATTTCCACCTGGCCATCTCCATATTGAATCACTTTCCCTATGGGATCATCTAAGTCCATGATTCCCAAGGCTGATTCATTGATCATAATCTGGTCCCAGGTGTCTCCCAGTTCTTTGGAAAAGGATCTTCCCTGAACCACTTCTATCTCCAGGGTTTCAATGACGTTATACCCTATTCTGGGGGCCTTGAATGATATTTTCTTTTCTGCCGGATCACCCGTCCATGAATAGCCCCCTTGAGAATCATAACCTGTAAAGATGGACCAAACCATATTGGAGGCATTTTCTATTCCGGGAATGTTTTCTATGGAAGAAAGGAAAGTAGCTGGCTCATGCTCTCCATTTCCTAGCTGGAAAGTGAGTACGTTATTTCTATTGAATCCCAGGTATCTTTCCTGAGTATAATTCATCTGCTGGTTAATGACCAATACCCCAAGGAGGAAGATCATGGTGATGCTAAACTGGAAAACTACGAGGCCTTGTCTAATTCTTTTCTCACTTTTGCCTCTACTTAGCTTCCCTCTTAGTACCTGAATAGGCTTGAAGGCGGATAGATAGAATGCCGGATAGCTTCCTGACAGCAAGGCGGTGAAGAGGATGATTCCCATGAAAAGGGGAATGATCTCCTTCCACACTCCTTCATACAAACTATAGCCTGTCAACTGATTGAACTGTGGGAAGAGGGCAATCACAATTCCTATAGCCAGAATAGCTCCCAAGATAGTGAGCAGGAAAGCTTCTATATAAAAGCGGCCAATGATGGATTTGCGGTCTATCCCTATGGTTTTCTTCACCCCTATTTCCTTCATTTTAACCGTAGCGTGTGCCGTAGAAAGGTTCATAAAGTTGATACAGGCGATAGCGAGAATGAATACCACGATGAGCAGGAAGAGCTTCACGTAAGAGATTCTCCCGCCTGCTACTTGCCCATTTTCATACTGTCCATAGAGATACCTTTCAGAGAATGGCTGAAGGATGATAGATTTATTTTTGGCTTTATTTCTGGCTGGGAGATTCGCGTTCAAAAGGGCGGTGAGCTTCCCATTTACTTCTTCTATTTCAGCCCCCTCTTCTAACCAAAGAAGGGTTTCTGCATAGCCTCCGTTCCATTCCCAGGCGTACTTATCTGCATTCACCAGCCAGTCATATCTGATCACCAGGTCAAACTGTTTGGTTGAGGTAGGGAGTACATCCTTAAAGATGGCAGATACCTGAAAGTCATTATTCTGAAATTCTCCATCTACTTTATAGGTCCACTTGAGTCGCTTCCCCATAGCTACTTCTACAGAGCCAAATGCCTTTCTGGCCAGAGACTCGCTTATGGCAACACTATACAGGTCTGAGAGGGCTGTCTTAGGTTCTCCCTTTAGTAGGGGAAAACTCATAACCTCAAACAGATTTTCGCTTGCATATAATCCTTCAGCCTGCACACCTTCCTCTTCCAGCGTAATGATGCCTTCTGGTTGGAAGATCTCATTATTTAAGGTAACGGCAGCCTTTACTTCGGGGATGGCTTCTACCACTGCTTCTCCTAATATCCCTGGGGTAGCACTACTGGTAAGCACTTCATCCTGCCTAGGGAAATTCAACAATACTTGATGAAGATTATCTCCTTTCTCATGAAAACCATCTACGGATAATTCATGCTGAATCCAGAGAAACATCAGCATGGCGCACGCCAGTCCGGTGGCGAGACCTGTCAGATTAATGGCAAATGATAGTTTGTTTCTCAAAAACCCTCTGTAGCTGATCAGTAAATTATGTTTCAGCATGGCTGTAGTGATTAAGTTGGACTGAAATGCTTTGATAAAATCCGGTCGAAAATGAAACAGTACCTGTCGGAAGAAATACCAGCGGGCTTTTCGCCTATTTTGCACGGCATCTCTTTCAAATTCCTCCATAAGGTTCCCTTCTATCTCTTCCAGATAGTCTTCCCTACAAAACCATCGTAGGAACTTCAGGGGAATTTTGGGCGGATGGAGCTGCATTAGCCAAATGAAATTTTAGGAATCTTCAGATAGATTCTCGTTCTCACCTCGTATTGCTCATCCAGCCTACTCTTTCCCAGGGCCGTGATCACATAGAATTTCTTGCGTCTCCCTCCCCTATCCTGGGTGATGCCGCCAAACCTGGCTGTTACAAATCCTTTCTCTTCCATTCTTTTGAGGGCTACATGGATAGCACTGATATTCAGCTTCTTCTTAAGCTGCTCTTCCAGACTATCCTTAATAGACACCCCGTAGGCCTCATCATGTTGTGCGGCTACAGTGAGCAAAACTAGTTCTTCAAATTCTCCCAGAGACTGCTGTTTCATTATCGCTTTATTTACTTAACAAAAGTAAATGTAATAATTATATCCATATTTGTTAAGTAAATGAGTGGAAAGATGACAGATGGTTGCATCCCGTCTCCGAAGAGAGAGGATGTTTCGATGAATACCAGGTGAATAGTCTCAGAAATTTTCTTCTACGTATACCTGCTTTTTTTCGATGAAATACTGAAAAACCCTTAACAAAACAGCATGGGACATGGTTTATACTACTTTGAGAGAATATCTATTTGAAAACTGAATTTTTATTAGTCATCAATTTTTTCTCTCAGTCTATTTATTGAAACTGCTTTAACCAGCAACCAACTACAAAGTAAAGTTACTTTGTAGTTG
>JBCBKZ010000250.1:0-7301 GCA_038520955.1 Bacteroidota bacterium
CTTCAGGGTCAAGGGCTTGCGTAAACAAAGTCCAAAGGGTAAAGGCTTTACAGGGGAGCTTTACATTCTGACCAGTGGATATACTTATTCTGCAGCGGCAGAATTATCCGCCTATTGCCAGGCCTACAGGCCCAACACAACTTTCATAGGCGCGGAAACCGGAGGCGCGGTTCAGGGAAATACCAGTGGACTTTTTGCTTTTGTACGCCTGAAGCACTCACGCTTTGGTGCCTATATCCCTCTCATCAGGTACAACATGAATGTAGATACTCCCGCCGAGGGAAGAGGAGTAGTGCCTGATTATCCCATGGAAAACAGCCTGAGTAGCAGAAAGGAAGGCAAAGATGATCTGCTTGAATTTGTATATTCTCAGGTGAAGGAGAATGAATGATCAGCTAATAAGCATGACCTAAATATACATCAAATAGCTCCGGGTTTAACCCCAGAGCTATTTGATGTTTGGAGAAGGAGAGTTAAGAATTCTTTAGCTTATTCAGCCCTAATGATTCTCTTCACCTCCCTGTAAATATCTTTCTCAAGGCTCAGCACATAAGTCCCCGCAGGATATCTACTAATGTCTATAGTGTGTGTCCTGCCAGGAGGAAGCTCTCTCTGTTGTAAGAGTCTACCCTGCATATCTCTTAGGGCCAGGGTAGCTCCACGGGAGAATTGTTCTGTAACTTCTATGTTCACCTCTCCTCTGGAAGGATTTGGGAATACCTTCACCTCTTCTGCAAACTCCACAGGCGCGTCATTGCTGGTAACAAAGCCTCCTTCACAGAAATCATCATAGATGTACTGGATGTCTATGAAGTTGGATAGGGCCATTTGCCCACTGGTCTGATCTGTCAGACGAAGCTGGACCCTGGAAGCCTGCCCATTGGTAATCAGGCCGGGAGAAGTTACACTTGTCTCAACACCGTTTACCAGCCACTCATAAGTAAAGTTTACATTCGCATTATCATCAGCCTGATTTCCTAAGAGCTGAATTTCATTTCCTCCACAAGGGAGACTTGTCATGAAAATATTGGCATAAAGGGGTGTCTCTACATTAGCCTGGAATACGCCATTTCCATGCGTCCCTACTGTGATAGTCCCATCCACAGGTCTTACCTCTATCATATCTACTACCACATTCCCCAGGGTATTTCCACCTACTTGCTCCCACACAGTACTCATTCCGTTCAGTTCTTCCGAAGCGTATAAGCCTACGCTGGTACCCAGCAAATAAATGTTTCCATCTCCATTGGGAAGTACTTCTAACCAACGCGTCGAGGGGCCACTACCGGATCCATCCCCATTCTCTTCCAGGTTGCCTGAAACAGCTGTCCACCTCTGGCCACCATCAGTAGTTTCAAAAACGGAAAGGACCCCGTAGTTAGAATAAGTGAGAAAAACATGGTTCCCATCACGAGGATCTACCGCTATATTATTGATGTATCCATCAGGCAAGTTGGATCTGGTAAGTTCTGTGAATACATCTGGCCTGTTAGAGTCTTCCACTCTGAAGATCTGTCCAGATGAGGTCCCTACATATAGCTGATGGGCTGGCTGGGTAGTAGCTGCCATAGCCGTTACAAAACCAGTTCCTTGCAGGGCATTCTCCCCCATCCTTAACCATTCTTCCCCTTCAGGATTATCTCTGATATCTGGGGTATAGTAGATCAGTCCCTGGCTAGCTACATAGACCTTGTTAGGTTGGATAGGATCTGCCAGAAAGGGATTAATAAAGAGGAAAGGTCCATCTCCTCCATCTGGTGGGCTAATTCTGGAAAATCCGAGAAACTCCCCTGTCTGCTCGTCAAAAGCATATCTGCCCATACTTCCTACCTGAGCAGAAACCATGATGGAGTTATAGGTAATCTCACAATAGGCCCCATCTCCCCCAAAAAGATCTACCCAATCCTCCTGAGGGTTTCCGCCAAATACTGCGAAGGTAGAATTGTCCTGCATACCTCCTACCAGGATAGGATCACCAGCTGTATTTTCTTCCATGCCGATGGCGTAGAATTGAGTGGTCAAATATCCATTATTTAGGTCTTCCCAGATAACGGTAACCTCATCCACTTTTTGGTTATCCTCATTGAGAACATCTGTTCTCCCTTGTCTACGGTTATTCGTGGTCTTACTGATCCCCCCATCGTGTGCAGAGAGCATGACCCTACTGTTATTGGGATAGAATACAACTGCGTGCTGATCAGGATGGTGATTGTTATACAACCCTATGGATCCACGGTCATTTCTAAATTCTGAGTAACCTCCTACCCAGTCCGTGGCATCATCAGAGGAGAATCCATTGGTAGAGCGCCATAGATTAGCCCCTCCTAAATACACAATATCACTATTATCAGGATGGACAGCTACAAACTGGTCGTAGGAACCCTGAGAGGTGTAATCTCCTATTTCTCCTCCAAAGGCAGGTAGGGCATCACTTCTATCTTCAATGGTTTGAGTAAGGGCATCATACTGCATCAGGTAGTGATCATCTCCCACTGACCTAAGGAAATATACTATGTTTTCATCCGAAGGGCTTATCCCAATGGTGGTTCTTTGGAATCTTCTGTTAGGTACTCCAGTAGGAACAGCTATTTCCTGCCAGTTGATGCCATCTGGTGAAGTCCATATCCCTATATCGTCATTATTTCCATTGTCATCCGAGACAGTGGCATACAAAACACCTCCTCTGGTAATGGCTACCTCAGTAAACAAACTAATGTTATCAGGTGTACCCAGTACAAACTCCCAGGTGTCAAATCCATTAGTACTACGAATAATACCATCAATCACTGCTGCGTATACCTCATCCTGAGAAGTATTGGTAACATCTATGGCCAGAGAGTTTACATACCTGATGGGATTATCAGTAGTGGTAATATCTCCTGTACTGGTAGAAGAGATGGGTTCCCAACTTTGACCACCATTGGTGGATTTATAAATTCCGTCTCCTCTATAGAAGGCACTTCCATTTCCGTCTGCGGAATTCCCCCGGATTTCTCCCGTTCCGTAATACCATGTATTCTGTCTACCTGATCGGGTATCCTGCATCAGGCTCACTACGGAGGGAAACTGATCTGTTCTGGTCGTACGACTCCAGCTATCTCCTCCATCTGTAGACCTCCACATACCCCCAGAAACCCCTCCTGCGAGAATGGTATTAAAGCTCGGATCACTTACATCCAGGGCTATAGCTCTGGTACGTCCGCCTACATTGAAAGGTCCTCTCTGGGTAAAGTCAAAGGTAGGTAAGGCTCTGGTGGCTCTGCCTCTGTTAGAAGCCTCCACTCGCTTGGCAAAAGCCAGTTCCTTTGCACGAATTTCTGTCGGGATTACGCCCGTGGCAGGATCCTGTAAACGCAACAAATCAAAGTTGGCCCTGCCATTAGGATCATCAGGGGTACTTAGGGTTTTTCTAAAGGACCTATCAAAAGGGATGTCCCATTTAGAAAGTGCTTTGTTTGCATACTCCAGTTCCACAGGGCTTATTCCCAGGGTGGTGATCAAATAGGTGATGCAAACTGAAGGCAATAAAATCCACAGTGCAGGATGTGCACGAAAGTGTTTCTTCTGCATGAAAAGAGTTCTTAAAAATAAATGATAGAGATGGTCTGAATTGAAATAGGTTCTGAGCTTATTAATCCACTGTCTTGATCAACTGGCAAGACTGGCTACTATCTCCCTCGCCCGGTAAGAAAACAACATCTATGGTTTGTATGGTTCCTGATTCCCTGATACCAGGTTTATCAAGCGCCACGAGTAAAATTTCTCCTTCTTTGGGGGGCTGAATTCTCACTGTCTCTCCCATTCCCACCATTTCTATCAGCTCGAAGTACTGCTGATCACTGAATTCAACTGATACCCTTTCTCCCCATACACCTCTCACCCTAACCTGCCCCTTAGCTATGGAGGGCCGCTTTAGCTGAACATCCGGCTTACTGCCTATGCTTTTCTTAGTTGAAATGCCCTGAGACTCTGAAGCCATTTTAGTAGGTTCTTTTTGAGATTTACATCCAACCAAAACCAGTAGCGCAAATAGTATGTACCTGATAACCGATGCCAAAGCTTGAAATTTACTGATATGACTTCTGTGTCATTCCACAAAAGTATATCCTTTACGGTTTTAAATACAAGTAGTAAGAATGATTCCCTACTTAGCGAAAAACAAAACACCTCTATTTAGCAGGGAAAGTATTATTTCTCAGCAGGACAAAGGGGATTCCATTGGCAGTCCATTTCTCAACCCATTCTCCTGGTGCAGTAACCTCGAAAGCCAGAGAACCGAGTAGCAGATCATCATCCCCATCTTTGTCAATGTCTCCAGACTCCATCACTATCCATCTACCTGAAGTGCTTTCTGCAAAGGTTGAAGCTTCAAACTTCTGCTTCCCCTTATTCTCCAGATAAATGAAACTGGCCTCCGGCTGATTCTCATAATCAGGGAAGAAAGAAATAGCCGCTATATCAAAGTCTCCATCCTTATCAAAATCTCTTGGAATAGCCTTATATGCTCCGGGAAGTCCATAAAAGAAGACTTCTTCCAGGGAGTTATCCTTCTTTTGCTGGAGAATCCTGATCCCATGATAAGGTTTGGTGATAGGAGGGTAATCCGCATTATCACCTGCCGTGTAGATGATGTCTGCCAGTCCATCCTGATTGTAGTCAAAGAGACTAAAGGAACTGGAACCATAGGAAGCGGGAAATTGATAGAGTTTATTCATTTCAAAGTTTCCTCCGCCCCTATTTAAGAAGAGCCTAAAGCATTCATCTCCCTGACCGAACAAAGCCAGGACATCTAACAGCCCATCTGCATTCCAGTCAATCAATCTGGTCTTGATGGCACCAGGCCCTGGATATAAAGTTTGAGGTTCAAAACCATCGGGGCCTTTGTTCTTCCACCAGGCGAGCCTCCCTGTCCATTTGGCATACTCACATATGACCAGATCAGACAGCCCGTCTCCATCCAGGTCTCCATAGCTGGTATGTACAGGTCTTTGTAGCCCCCGAATTAGTACATTCGCACTTCCCTTGGAGGGGAGGGCTACCAGCATACCAGTAGGCTGATCAGTAGGAGAAAAGGACCCCATACTGGTAATAAGGGCTGTGTTTTGGATTTCTACAGCATGTACTACTCCCTCCTGCAATTTAGCAGCTCTAATAAGCTCCAGTTCCGGAGAAAAGACATACATACTTTGGGTGTGTGCATCTCCCAGCCATATATCTCCTGATGCCTGTAAGCTTAGCATGGTGGTAGAGGGAGGAGATAAGGTATAGTCGGGAACTTCCACAGAGAAAGTTGATAATTCCGCCAGTTTCGGAAGTGGGCTAGAGTCAAGTTTATCGGGCGCATTCTCCAGGTAAAATTCTCGGATCTTTTCCCAGAGGGTTGTATCTATGGTGGGTTCTTTGGGGAAGACATTGGCTGTTTCTACAAGGGCTCCACCGGGTCCTTCTTCTAATAGGCTATTTCTCACACTATCATTGGGGTAAATACCCATCATATAGCCCATGCGAGGAAGTACATACTCATCCCAGGTAGCTTTATCCAGTAAGTCAGGCTCAGGATAGGCATGACAGCTTCCACAATAAGCACGTGCTGACTTCTCTGTTTCAGAAATGGAATTAGGAAAGTTCTGACAGGCAAACAGACTCATCAAGAAAATACAACAGCAGAGGGACCTGATCATTCATTGAGATTTACACCCAATTTAGGGGCTTTTTCGCACATTCAGGTTATCAGAAGATTAAGATGCTTTCTTTCTCATCTTTCTCACTACCTGAAAGGAGATGATGGTGCTTAGTAGCATCAGACCTGCGAGAACCATCCAGCTGATATTCAGACTACTTTCATTTCTAAATGCCCAGCCAAATATCAGGGGAGCTAAGGCTGCCGCAAAAACCCCAAAGGTAGAAACTGTACTTCTGATCGCGCCAAGGTGAAGAGTCCCATACACTTCTGCCCACATAGCCGTAACGGTAAGTCCACTTAAGCTACCTGAAACCCCACACAGTAGAAAGAAGGTGATCATGGCAGGTATGCTTTGATTAATGATCATCAAAAGGCAAGCAACCACTAAGGGAAATAAGACATAGCTAAAGCAGCGAACTGCGCTATACTTATCTATCATACCCCCAAAGAAGATATTTGCCACAAAGCGGGTGAGTCCGAATATGCTCACTCCAGTAGCTACCAACTCTATAGGCCAGTTATAATAACCTGCTAGTAAATCCTGATTAATGAAGACGCCCGTAATGAAGAAGGAAACCCACAAGTTCACCATGGCTAGTAGGTAAAACTTAGGATCACGGAGCACTTCAGCACGAGTAGCCCCCGTAGCTGTACTGGGCTGGTCTTCCGAAGCTTCCTCCTGAATGAGCTGAAATTTGCTGGAAAGGGGAACCAGTCTAAGAACCAGAGGGATGAAAATGAATACTACCCCGCCAGCCAGAAATAGCCAGGTAGATCTCCAACCTACTTGCAAAATCAGAAAGGTAACTAGCAGTGGCAGCAGAAACTCACTAAAGGAAATCCCAAAGCCTACCAAAGAAAGTGCCTTCCCTCTCCCCTCTTCAAAATATCGTGCAGTTGCAGTCGCTCCTGTGAGTGGCATTAGGCCCTGCCCAGTAAAGCGTAATCCAAATAGGGCTATCCCCAGCATCCAGGCATACTGCATGCTGGATGTGATAATCACAAATATGATCATGAGAACGGCTATTGCCAGGCTGAAGTAGCGCACTTTCACCTTATCCAGGTACTTACCTGCGTAGGACAGCATGAGGGCACTGACCAGAGTAGCCCCAGAATAATAGCCATTAAACTCCTGATTGGTGATGGAAAGGCTTTCCGTAAAGGAGGCCACAAAGAACCCCAAAAGGAAGGTTTGACCTAATCCGGAAAAGAAAAAGTGAAGAAAGCCATAGAGAATTTCTCTCGGATACTTTCTAACAAGGGAA
Source organism: Bacteroidota bacterium (assembly GCA_038520955.1). Lineage (GTDB taxonomy): Bacteria > Bacteroidota > Bacteroidia > J057 > J057 > JBCBKZ01. The sequence goes on from JBCBKZ010000250.1 coordinate 6,949, forward strand.
GCATAAGTCATGTAGGCTGTATTAGCCCACAAAGGTGTAGAAAAATACCTAGATCAGGAAGAGAAAAAACTTATTGAAATGTTTACTAGCTCTGGGTTTAAACCCAGAGCTAGTAAACATTTTATTGGCAGAGAAATTGTGTTGTTAAGCTAATCGGCTACACCTCTAAAATGAAAGCATCACTACTTTTTATACCTTATTTCTTTACGTTTTACTCCGGAATATCACAAGATCACCTGACTGCCTCTCAAGGCCCACTAATTGCAACCGTTTATTTCGAGAGAATCTTAGAAAATGATACCGTTAGTATCTGGTTGGAAGATCAAATAATTGCAGAAGATATTATCCTGAAA
>JBCBKZ010000251.1:0-7285 GCA_038520955.1 Bacteroidota bacterium
TACTGCTAAGTCAAAAAAGACATATATATTTGGTTCGAAAGGGGCAATTTCAGCCTCTTGAAAAAGTTAAACAAATAAAACCAACCCCAAACCTCTATTCGTCATGAAGATTCATTCTTTTAGATTATTTGCAATTTTATTTGCATCCATCCTTCTATTCTCATCCTGTGCAGAAGAAGGAGATGACCCTGGAACTAATATGGATAGTCCTCCTTCCACCAGTTTGCTTGTGGAAGCAGGTTTTGTTTCAGGTGATGCAGAAGTAGCCCCTGACTCTATTTTCAGTGTAAAGCTGAGTGCAGTTAAAGGGACAGCTGATTTATCAGCAGTAACCATCCGTGAGGATGGAAGCCTGGTACCAGCAGACCGCCTGACTGTGAATGGAGAGCCAGCAGGTGGAAACCCAAGACCTGTAGGGACTGAAGTCAGCACACTGGAGTGGGAAATTGGAATTAGAAGCCGTCCTGAAGTAGATCAGACTTTTACTTATCAGATCACTGTATCAGACGTAAATAATGCCAGAAGAGATATCATCATCCTTATTACAACACGTGCGAACGTAACAGAACTGAGAGGAAAACTTCTGCTAAACTCTTCCGGGCCAGCCGGACAAGGAGGACTTAATCTACTGACAGGTGAGGGTACTGGAACCGTAGCTAGTGATCCTACTTCTGCTGAGGCACATATTAAAGATGAGGGTATAGACCTGGATCTGCCAGCAGCAAGTAACTGGTTAAGACAAATTTCCGGCGTAAATGGATCTGCCCTTAAAGTTCCTGCTGATGGACTCGTATTTAATGATGTAGCTACCAAAAACCAGATTGTAGATGCCTGGAATGATGCGGGTGCTACTGATATCACTGTAAGTGAAGCAGTGGAAGTAGATGATATGTTCCTGGTAAACCAGAATGATCTGTACTTCCTGATCATTGTAACAGCGGTAAATAATACTGAATCTGATAATGCCGATAACATCGAGTTCAGAATCAAATATTAATTTGTACCATTTTTCGTTATAAGATAAGGAGCGTAGTCATTTGCTACGCTCCTTTATTTTATAGCCATGAAACTGACTTCTACCATCATCACTGCCCTTTTTGCTATTTGGCTGAGTAGCTGTTCTACCCCTACTTCCTCAGAGGAGAATGTGGAAGAGGCTCCTTTACAAGAGGAAGAAAGTACCCCCCAACTCACCCGAGGACTCCCTGATACCCAGGAATATTCAGCCATCCTTACCTGGAATGAAGGAACCCCTTATTTACTGGATTGTGAAAATGGGAAAAGGATTCTCTTGCAGGATACTACGGGTATGTTAGAAAGGAATTTACCCATTAAAGGAGTGGAAGTAGGGAAAACTATTTATACAAAAGTGAGAGGAATTCCTGCGGAGGACTTAGGGGATATTGACCCCTTTGTAGAAGAAGAAATACTGCTCTTGGCAGTAGAAGAAGCCCAGGATGACATCAGTGTGGAAAATTGTAACATATGTGCTGACTTTAAAGGGGTGGGAAATGAGCCCGGATGGTCCGTGAGTGTATATGCCCCTGACTCCATAGTTCTTCAAACTGATTACGGTCTGGTGAGCCAGAGCTTTCCTTATAGTTTCCCCACCTATCAAGATGGAAAGTGGAATTTTGAAATTCTTTCAGATTCAAGAAAGGATGTATTGTATATTCGATTCACGGATAATGAATGCCTGGATAATATGCTGGGAGCAAGCTCCCCCTATCAGGTGATAGTAGATTATGGTGATAGCCATTATGAAGGCTGCGCCAACAAACTAAACTAATCGAATGAAATACAGACCTTTTGGAAATACAGGACTTCAGGTATCAGAAATTTCTCTGGGGACCTGGCAGGTAGGAGGAAAGTGGGGCAGTAAATTTGATGATAAACTGGCAGAAGAAATCCTGCACGGGGCCATAGATGCGGGAGTAAACTTTATAGATACAGCTGATGTCTACAGTGAGGGATTAAGTGAAAAAGCCGTTTCCAGAGTGGTAAAAGAGAGGTCAGAGGAGATTTTCATCGCTACCAAGGCGGGAAGAAGATTAAATCCACATACACCTTCTGCATACACCCCGGAAGCTATCACCTCTTTTGTGGAAGACAGCTTGAAAAATATGGGGCTGGAAACGCTGGATCTGGTCCAACTTCATTGTCCTCCTACAGAAGTATATGAGCGTGAGGAGATGTTTGACCTCTTGAGAAAGTTAAAGAAAGAAGGGAAGATTAGGTTCTTTGGGGTAAGTGTAGAGAAAGTTAGCGAGGCTGTAAGCGCTCTGCAATACCCTGATCTGTCCTCTATCCAGATTATCTTCAACATGTTCAGGCATAAACCAGCTGAAGATCTTTTCCCCTTACTGGGAGACAAGCGAGTGGGGATTTTGGCCAGAGTACCACTAGCTTCTGGACTGTTGAGTGGGAAGATGAGTAAGGCTACTACCTTTGAAAAAGGAGACCATAGATTTTTCAATAGAAATGGGGAAGCTTTTGATAAGGGAGAAACATTCTCAGGCGTAGACTTTGAGAAAGGACTGGAAGCAGTAGAAAAATTGAAAGATATTTTTGGAGAAGTACCTCTATATCAGATTGCGCTGAAGTGGATACTCTCTTTCCCAGAGGTTTCCTGTGTCATTCCTGGTGCCAGTAAAACTTCACAGGTAGGATCTAATATGGCTGCTGTAGATTTGCCAGATTTGTCTCAGGAAGAATTACAGGCCGTGAAGCTGATTTATGACCAATACTTTCGGGAGCATATCCACCAACTTTGGTAGGGTAAATGAGGGTTAGGGATTCCTTTGACTTCTTTCTCTCATAATACAGAAGATGAGGCCATTTCTCATCATACTCACTTAAGGTATAGTATCCTTCTCCTCCCGGGGTCCAGCACAGAGCTTCTCCTTGTGCTTCCGGAATATAAGGTAGCCTGACGGGTTCTCTGGAAAGGGTCATTTCAATGGCTTCTCCTTTTTCACGCTTCCAGTAGTAGACTGCAAAGTAGGTCTTTAGGAGAATTTCCTGCCCATCTGCTGAAATATCTCCACCTACTATATTGAAAAAGGGAAGACTGCCTACCTTTTCCAGTTGGTGAGGCTTATCTGTGGAATAGGGGTAGCTAAGTTTGTAGATGTGGGCGTTTGCCCTCCGTTTGGTGATGAAATACAAATCTTTACTGAGAGGATCCAGAAGCATGGTTTCAGCATCATACTGAAAATCCGGATAGGTAATGGTGATGGTTTCCGGCTGCTCCTTTACTACCCATTTTCCTTCTTTGTCTCTGGAAGGTTCTGGAATTCTATGGATATACTTCCTGGGAAACATGTTAAAGTTGTCCCCTATATCCGCTATGTATAAGTAGGTTTTACCTGTCTCAGGACCAGGTCCTATGGCTAAGTCTTCCCAATCCCTATGAGAAAGTGAGTCTAAATCAAGGGTGGCTATGGTTTCTCCCTTTAAAGAGATGAGAAATAATTCTCCTCTATTCCCCAGGTCATTGTGTGTCCAAAGCAGGTTGGGATCAGTTCTACTCGCTGCCAGGCCAGAAGCCTCTTTCATGAAGGGATTAATAACCAGTCCTTTTCTTTCAGGGAAGCCAAATAGTTGGGTTCGGGGGGTAAATACCCTTTTGGGGCCAAATCTGAGAGAAACTATGCATAATCCCCAGAAAAGGAGAGCTACCAATATGGGATATTTGATGTTGGCATGAACCCATTCTCCTACCAGAATGGAAGGCGCCACAATGAACAGGCTGAAAAGAGCCGGTAAGTAGTGGATTCCTGGATCTACTTTGAAACCGTAGATGAGGTGCATGAGCAGAATGGCCCCAAGCTGAAAGAGAAAACTTAGCATCGTAGCAGTCAGCGATAGCTGGGCAGCTCTTTTGAAGTTGCGCTTCTCGCCAACGACTGAGCTTCCGTACTTATCCAACCACCACAAACTGATGAGAAGGGGAATGAGGACCACCACCAAATACAGCCTGTATTGCTTGCCAATATAATGTGGATGGTAGCCGAAATGGAAGGCTATAATTCCCAGACTAAGGATCCCCGCATGTAGAAATTGCTTACCCATTTTTACGAAATGCCACAAAGGAACAAAATCCCATGACCATTGACGAGACGTTTAAGAAAAAACTGTATGTTTTTCGAGGGGAAGGGAGGGTCTTACAGTTTGGCCAGCAGCCTAAGTCCGTCCAGGGTAAGTAATCTATCTATCAGGTCGAATTCGGATTGAAGGGGAGTGAGGATGTGAGAAAGGCCTCCAGTAGCTACTACTTTGGCAGGAGTAGTTAATTCCGACTGTATGGTGGCCAGAAGATGCTTCACCAGACCTACATATCCTATGAGGATTCCCGCCTGCAGAGCGTGTACTGTTCCCTTTCCCAGGGCAGACTCAGGCATTTCCAGAGGTACTTCAGGAAGCTGAGCAGTATTCTGAAATAGGGCCTTCATAGAAGTTTTTAGGCCGGGCGCTATGGCTACTCCTTCTATTCTCTTAAGGTCAGAAATCACAGTGAAAGTAAGAGCAGTTCCAAAGTCTACAATGATGGAAGGGCCCTGGAATCTATGATAGGCGGCCACACAGTTAGCGACTAAGTCTGTTCCGATCTCTTCAGGATTGAGGACCTCAAAATCCAGCTTTTGGTAGAGCTTAGGTCCTACAATGATGGGAGAAAGCCCAAATATGCGGCTGATAATTTTAATGATGCCAGGCGTAACGCCTGGCACCACACTACTAAGAATGATTTTTTCTACCTTAGAAAAGTTTAGCTCATGTGCTTGGCGGTATTCTTCTGTAATCTGTTGGGTAAGGGTATATTCCTGTACAGGTACACGCCATTGATGCGAAAGGGTCTCTGCATCAAACAAGCCAAACACAATGTCTGTGTTACCAATATCTATTGCTAACAACATAGAGCTAGATGATTCGAGGCTATTATCCAAATAGGGAAGCTAGTTTCATAGCTACACCCATATCTCCGTGGATTTTCATCTTTCCGCCCATGAAAGCGTTCATAGGGTTTAGATCACCAGAAAGCATATTATTCAGGTCTTCCAGAGAAATTTCTACCGTACAGTCTGCATCCTTGTCTTCCTGAGAAACAGTGTTTTCAGCTCCTGTTCCGTCCAGGTAGATGGTATCATCTCCGGTTACAAATTTAACAGAAGAACCTACAGCGTCAGAGTTAGACGCTAGTTGAGTGATTTGTGCTAAAGTATCTTGAATACTCATTTGTTAGTGATTTTTCTTATGTAGAGTAAAAGTAAACAATATTCAGATATTTACAATGCATGCATTGTAAGCTGGTTATGATTTCATCGTCAGGTCTTTAAATACAATTCTGTCTGTATCTTCCTTCAAGGTCTCCACTTTTTTTCTGATCACCCCCATTACCTCAAAGAATGCCTCTAGCTTTTCAGGGGTGATATCCTTGCTAAACTCATGATGTAGCCCAAATACGACATTATAGGCCATTTTCCTTTTTTCCTGGCCCGCTTCAGTTAAGCAGATATATACTCTTCTCTTATCACTTTGGCTAGGTCTTCTAAATATCAGCCCTTTATCTTCTAGAGAATTCAGTAAACGGGAAAGACTATTAGGCTCCATTCCCATCCTGGGGGCTATTTTAGTAACTGGAGTACCTTTTTCAGGATTGATGGTAAGAAGGGTTAACCCTATGGCTGCTGTAATGTCATGGGTGGCAGCTATTTCATTAAATAGCCGGGACATCTCTAACCAACCAGTACGGATCTGATAAATGATTACCTGCTCCGCGAGCTCAAGAAATTTATCCATAGAGTAAAGGTAAAAAAATACTTGCACGTTTATCCGCTTGTCTCACACGATTGCTCATTTGGTGTGTAGAAAAGACATCCAAATAGGTATTTTCAGGTCTTTCCAATAAACGCCTGCATATGAAAAAGATATCCTATTCTCTTATCCTCCTTCTGATACTTTCCGGATTTTTCACCTCTTGCCGACCCTATGAAGAAGGACCCATTCTAAGCTTAAAGACACGTACCACTCGACTGGTAGGATCGTGGAGGGTAGATACAGGGCCTTTCCTAAACGGAATTCCCAGTGATGCTGAAGAGGTACTCTTTAACTTTGAAAGAGACAATGATTTCAGCCTTACCTATAAATATGACCTGGAAGCTACTTCGTGGAATGGGAATTGGGACTGGGCAAGTGGGACGGAAGAACTCATCATCAGAATATTTGATACCAATGAGCGCTATGAGTTTGTTATTCTCAAGCTCAGCAACAGAGAAATGCGTCTGATAGACTTGTATGACGACAGCTTCCACCAATTCAGAAAGCAATAAAGATGTAAGGCTCTGAGGATTTGCTTAATATTGTCTTAGAGTAACACATCTAAGGTAATTATGGAGAAATTCGAAGGTAAAGTCTGTTTGATCACCGGAGCCGGTTCCGGGATAGGGAGGGCTGCTTCCCTGGCATTTGCTAAACATGGTGCACATATCATTGTAACTGATGTAGCTATAGAAGGAGGAAAAGAAACTGTGGAGATGGTGGAGAGAGCAGGAGGGAAGGCAGAGTTTATCCGGGTAAATGTATCCAAGTCCGCTGAGGTAGACCAGATGGTGGAGCAAGTAGTTAAACAACATGGCAGACTGGACATTGCCATCAACAATGCTGGAATAGGAGGCCCCTGGGGCAGGTTATCCGATATTACCTTTGCTGACTGGGATCAGCTAATGGACATCAATCTCTCTGGCGTATTCTACTGTATGAAGGCTGAATTGACAGCCATGGCTGAAATGAAGACCGGTGTCATCATCAATGTTTCTTCCATAGCCGGACTCAGAGGCTTGGCTCACAGCTCCGCCTATAGTGCCACTAAACATGCTGTGATAGGCCTTACCAAATCTGCTGCACTTGAGTATGCTCGCGCTAACATCCGGATAAATGCCGTTTGTCCTGCTTTTACAAGATCTCCCCTTTTTGACAAAATGTTTGAGATAGATCCCTCTTACCAGGAGAAATTACTGAGGAATATACCCATGCGCAGATATGGGGAACCGGGTGATATAGCTGATGCTATGGTTTGGCTGGCATCAGAGGATGCCTCATTTGTTACGGGCCAGTGTTTACCTCTGGATGGGGGTATGACCGCCGGATAGAAGTATTTTATGATGTAAAATTTACAAAGCTTTTGAAAAGACTTTTTTTGCCAATTGTACGTAATTGGGAGGTACTATCATTCTTTCTTCAAAGCCTTCATGAAAAGAATCAAGAATTGGTTCATTCAGCGTACATT
>JBCBKZ010000252.1:0-7277 GCA_038520955.1 Bacteroidota bacterium
AGCTTACAGCAGAAAAAGACTATATCAAGCTGTTAGGACATGTTCAGTTGGATATAGTCTTTTTCTGCTGTAAGCTGGTAGCTTCTCTCAAATACCCGAAGTGTATAAAAGTCATTTATCGTATATGATTTTTGTCATTTCTCCTCTACCCTTACTAAGCCATATTTGGGCGTATTTGATCATTTGCTCTCCTTAGCTCTCCAATCACCCATTTAGATTATCATCTTTTCTTTTCCCTCCGCCATCCAGGTAGCGAGGACAGAGCTAAAATTACTATGATCTATGGCATTCAAGTCATTCTCTATTCCATTGAGTCTTAACAGAACCATTTCCCTTACTCTACTAAGTATTTTCTTTTTGCTTTTATCATCTAAGATTCAGGCGCAATTTACCCAAAGCCTGTTAGAAAATGCTGGTGCCACCAATGGTACCTGTATTCAATTCGGACCTGATGGCAACCTATATGTAGGAAAGCAGAACGGGGAAATTCTCATGCTAAAAGTAAAGCGTCAGAAAGCCAATGATTATGTCATTGAGGAAGACCTAAAAATACTCCTGGTCAAAGAAATGCAAAACCATAAGGATGATGGTACAGAGGATAATGAAAAGGAAAAAAGACAAGTAACCGGACTGGTAGTAAGCGGGACAGCTGAAAGTCCAGTGTTGTATGTCACCTCCTCTAACCCCAACATAGGCGCTGGGGAAACAAAGGGAGATATAAACCTGGATACCAACTCAGGTGTGATTTCCAGGCTAAGCTGGAAAGGCTCTTCCTCCCCTGCCAATACTAATCTGGACGCAGCAAAGGATGAGGATGTTTGGGAAAAGGTAGACATAGTTAGGGGCCTGCCCAGATCTGAAGAAAACCATGCTACTAATGGGATAGCCTTAACCAACCTCGATGGCAAGCCTTACCTAATGGTGTGTAGTGGTGGCTTTACCAATGCAGGAGCCCCCTCCCTGAAGTTTACGAAGATCACTGAGTATGCACTATCTGCGGCTATCCTATCAGTAGATCTCACAGCCCTGGAAGCTATGAGCATCAAGGGTTCTGGAACAGAAAAATACATCTATGATCTCCCAACTCTGGATGACCCTACCAGAGGGAATGTGAACGGAATAGAAGATCCTAATGCGCCAGGCTATAACGGGATAGATAACAATGATCCCTTTGGCGGAAATGATGGGCTAAACCAGGCCAGACTGGTTGAAGGGGGACCCGTTCAGATCTTCGCACCAGGATTCAGGAATTCTTATGATTTGGTCATTACGGAGAATCGTAGGCTATACGCTACTGATAATGGTGCGAACAAATCCTGGGGAGGTCTTCCTAAAAATGAAGGGCCTGCTGTAGGAGGGAGCTCTTCAGTCACCAACGAAATACATGTAGATAATGAAGGCAATGAGCTGGGAAGCACGGATGGTCATAAATACAATGGGCAGGCTGTCAATAATAAAGATCATCTAGAGCTGATTACAGGAATAGGAGTGAACAAAACCCTGGATAACTATACCCCCGGGAGTCATTATGCAGGCCATCCTAATCCCATTAGAGCCAATCCTGCAGGGGCTAATATATACACCCATCATGGCAGCAGCGATAGTAATGATGGGACTTATAGAACCGTCATCTATAATCCTAATGGAAGTGGAGATGCCGTAAATGCTAATAAGGCACTTCCTGCCGACTGGCCTCCTGTACCTTTTTCTATGAAAAACCCGGTAGAGGGAGATTTCCAAAATCCAGGCGTAGATGATAATGCCATCGTAACCTGGACCAAAAATACCAACGGCATAGATGAGTATACCGCCAGTAACTTTAATGGCATTTATAAAGGTGACCTCATTGTGGGAACTTCCAATGCCAGTATAGGAGGTGGACTTTACAGAATTCAAGTAAATGATGACGGTAGCTTAAAAGATGCTGACTTCGCTTGGGAACAAGAGCTAGGTAATCCTTTAGGGGTAGTCTGCCAGGGAGACAATGACGTATTTCCGGGAACCATCTGGATTGCTTCCTACAGTGGGGTAGTAAAGGTCCTTGAGCCTGATGATTACTGTCAGGACAATCCTAATTCCGATGTACTGGCCAGCGTTACCGTAGGAACTGATGGTGGAGGGATTAACGCCTCCACACACAATGCCTCCTCTTTTCAAATCACCAATAATTCTCCGGGAGGCAAAAAAATAGAAAGGGTGAGTCTCGACCTGAGTTCCACCTGGCTTCCCGACCTGATCTTTGATCCAAATGGAGGCGCCGGAGATACCTTCGGAAAAACACTGACCTCTGATGCAGGAGAAAGTGCCACAGGCTTTGCCTCTTTCCAGTTCAACAAGGATTACCAAAGCGGAAAAAGAGAACTGATCCTCTTTTTCACTGACTTTGATCCGGGAGAAACCTATGAGTTTTCTATCGACATAGATCCATCTACCATACAGGGAAGTCAGACACCTGGCCCGGCATTCGCCTCTTATATTTCCGGGATGGAGTTGATAGGAGTAGAGTTCAGTATTTCATTCTCTGACTGCGCTACAGCTACCGGAAAGATATTTGCCAAACCAGGTACTACCTCAGCCGGTGCAGTATGTGTTAGCAAACAGAAACCTGCACAGCCGTCCATCTCTGTCATAGGGCTAAGTGGTCCCTCTGAGAATGTATTCGATGCAGCCCAAACAGTGCGTGTAAGTGGTCCCGCAGGAAATAAGGTGGTACTTATCAGAGCTGAGCTAGCCTTATCAGTAGAAAACGGCGGCTTTGATGTAGATGCATATGAAGCTAATAGAATTCTCTCCTCCCAAAGCTACATTGCTACCATAGGCGCTACTGGCTCTGTGGATATCCCTATTACCCTGACCTCAACAGATGAAGAGTCTGGCTATAACTACCTGATAGCGGCCATAGAGGAAGGCGGATGTTATGGAGAACCCTCTGCGGTTTGGAAACTCAAACTGATCCAGTCTCAGGGAGTGGTAAAGAAGACGGTTTACATCAACAAGGGGGCCATGAAAACCCCAGATGACATTGTGCTTCAGTGCATCAACTTTAATGATGCTAACTCATTCAGTCAGTCTAACTCTGTGATTTCTATTACGCCAGGAAGTGAACTGGAACTGACCGTCATTAATACAGATGATAAGCCGCACAATCTTCAGATTAAGGGTAAAGACATTGACGGACAGCCTATTCCTGCGGGAGGACAAAAGACCTATAATGTAGTATTCCCGTCTGAGGGTGTATTCCTCATGCATGATGACCTGGATGGGTTGGACAACCAGTATCTGGGGTTGGGTGCGGTGATTCATGTCCAGAACTTTGGCGGAGAAACCTTTTACTGGAACCTGAAGGAACACTATAGTAACTGGAACTTCCTACTGGAATATGGAGCCTCTGTCAATTATGAAATTTTCGAGCCTGACTATTTCACTATAAATGGTCTATCCCAACCAGATCTACAGGATGATCCAACAGCCGCTCTTCATGGGAAGGTAGGTGAAACCATCAGACTAGTTATAGCTAATACAGGCTTGATGAAGCACTCTATTCACTTTCATGGATATCACCTGGAGATTATCTCCTCTTCAAAGTATCCTTTTCATGCAGGCAGACTAAAAGACAGCTTCCCCATAGACCCTATGGAAAGCCTTGTTCTGGAGTTGATTCCGAATCAACCTGGAGAATTCCCTGTGCATGATCACAACCTCTATGCTACTACGGGTGGCGGGATGGAGCCTAATGGTATGTTAATCGTCATTTCAATAGAAGAATAATCGGAAAGAGTATATACTGATGAAAAAATCAATCCAATTTCTGTCCGTTTTTGTATTCCTGCTCTTTCTGACTTCTTACACACAAGCACAAGAGAAACGTGTCTTTGAAATAGTGTGTAGAAACTCTGGTACAGCTATCATGTGGGATGGCACTCCCCTACCTCTTTGGGGTTTTAAATATGGTCTTGGAGGCCAGGTAGAGATACCCGCACCCTTTATTTATGTAAATGAGGGCGACTCCGTCATCTTCCATGTCATCAATCAGTCTCCTATGCCACATACCATCCACATGCATGGAGTGGATGTAGATCAGGCCAATGATGGGGTACCCGAGACTTCATTTCTCATCCCCGGAATTCTAGGAGAAGGCACCTATAGATTCCTGGCTAGTCATGCGGGAACCTATATCTATCACTGCCACTATGAGTCGGTCATACATACTACCATGGGCATGTATGGGGCATTCGTGGTACGAGCGAAGGACAACGTTAATACAGCCTGGACGGGTGGCCCTTCATTCGACAAAGAATACACCTGGGTGATTGCAGAAATGGATAAGGAGTGGCATGAAGACGCGCCTGAAAATGGGGAGATTCCCTGGTTTGAGCCGGACTACTTTGTCATCAATGGCAGATCGGGTCAGCAGTTAGCAGATACCAGCGTTTCTATTTCCGCTGATCCTGGTCAAAAGGTATACCTAAGAACCATCAACATTGGCTATGGCATACAGGAAATCATATTCCCTGCCAGTTTCAATGCTACTACGGTCAGTTCAGATGGTAGACCCTTACCTACTGAGCAGGTATCGGACACACTGAGACTTTATCCGGGAGAAAGATATGGCACCTTGCTGGATTTCTTTACTGATGAAGCAGACAGTATTAAGGTGAACTACTATGACAACTATAAGGAGACCCCTATGTACACCAATATGGTCCCCTTAAATGCGGATGGAGGATCTGCTATCCCTACCATTAAGTTTGGCCAGATTGATGACTTTGAGGGAGAGGGCGCCAACCCGAATTTTTGGGCAGTGGGGGCAGTAAGCCCGGTTCCTCCGGTGAAGGTTGAAGGAGGAGGTCCTGGTGGAGAAAATGACACTTACATGAAGATGACCTCCATCGGAGGTACAGGAGACCTCGTCCAGCCAGGTAGCCGCCTGGTCGTATTCAATGCCCGCCATTGGACGGGGAACTACATTGAAGAGGGGGTAAGTCTCATCAGGATGGATGTCAAGAACTTGGGGGATAGTCCTATCACCCTGAGGCTGAAGCTGGACGCTGAGGATCATACCTACATCAGCAAGGAAGGGGTCGAAGTAAATCCGGGAAGTGGATGGCAAAAGGTGTCTTTCTCCATCAAAGAGGAAGACATGGAAGGTTCCGGAAACTTTGAGGAATCCATGTCCAATATTATCAATGCATGGATATACCACAGTAGCAATAGCGTCTTCCCTGGTCCGAAATCAGTAGCCACTTTGGGCGTGGACAATATTGAAGCTACCAATGCTAACGCTGTCAGCATCACCAAGGACAAGGAACTGCAGGAGAAGTATCAGGTATCTGTCTCTCCTAATCCGGCTGTGGACTATGTCAAGCTCTCCTTCACGGCTCCCAACAAGGGTCAGTATGAAATACAACTGCTGGATTTGGCTGGAAGAAAAGTATACCAGAAAACTTTTAAGAGTCTATCTAAGGGCCCTTTCTGGTTAGACATTCCCGTAGAGTCCCTGGCAAATGGTGTTTACTACCTGAGCCTCCATCATGGCCTTAAGTCTGTAGGAGCAGAAAAGATCCTCATCAATAAGTAAAGAAGAAAGGAACTTCTATGTTGGGAAGAGTTACCAGATACATTCTCAAAAACAGGTGGATTTCTTATTCACTAGGGATCCTCATTGTCCTGGGTGGCATACTGAGTAATCCTTTCAACATAGACGGCAATCAGGTTTTTCCGGAAACCAGTCTAAGGCTTACAGCTATACCGGATTTAGGAGAAAACCAACAGCTTATTAGAACTGAATGGAAAGGACACTCTCCTGAAGAGGTTGAAAATGCCCTCACCTATCCATTGAGTTCTTCCCTTATGGGGATGAAAGGACTGGACAGGATTCGGTCCTCCTCCATAGAAGGGCTATCTATGATTTACCTGATTTTTGAGGATGGCGTTTCTCCTCAGGTAGCCCGACAGCAAATCACCCAGCAACTCTTTAGCATTAACAGTAATGAGTTGCCCATAGCTGTATCTCCCAGCCTAGGGCCAGAGGCCCTTCCCACTGGACAAATCTTCAGCTATTATCTGGAAAGCCAGGGAGTTGATGGAGACAAAAACCTATCCCTGGATCTTCATGAAATACGAAAGTACCAGGAGTACTTTGTTAAACCTGAATTGGAAAGTGTTAAGGGGGTAGCGGAAGTCGCCAGGATAGGTGGTTATCTGGGGGAGTATCAGATTATACTAGATCCGAGGAAAGCCCACCTACATGGGGTAAGTGTGAGGGAAATCATTCAAGCCGTAAAGGGAGTAGGAAATGACATCAGTCTGGGAGAAATTACTTCTAATGGTCTTAGGTATAGCCTGCAATTGGGAGGTAAAATTAATGAGCTTTCTCGCCTGGAACAGCTTCCCATAGTCAGTTCAACAAATAAGACCCTCAGGTTAACTGATGTAGCAAATGTCCAGCTAGGCCCTCAGGACAGAAAGGGTGCATTGGATAAAGACGGACAGGAAGTGGTAGGCGGCACCATCTACATGCAGGAAGGAGAACAGGCCCTAAAAGTCATTTCTGCAATAGAAGACAAAATCCAGGAACTGAATACGGGTGCCCATCATAGGATACTGAATGATGGAAATCAGGTTTCCATTAGCATTATCCCTTACTATGATATCTCCTCCCTTATTAAGGAGGTCTTGGGGACATTATCACATACCCTTAAGCTGGAATTGCTGATCAGTTTTCTGGTGGTTCTGATCGCACTAAGGAGCTTAAAGCTTTCCCTGGTGGTCAGTCTGCTACTACCATTGGCTATTCTTTTCTGCTTCTCCATCATGAATCTCCAGGGTATGGAGGCACACTTACTCTCTCTGGCAGGTATTGCGCTCGCCATAGGATCAGTGGTAGACATGGGAATCATTCTCAGCGAACATACTGCCAGGCTTATGAAGGAAGACGAGTCTCTGTCTGCTGACGAAGCCACTATATTTGCTGTGCAACAAACAGGACCAGCCTTACTTGTCTCCGTGGGGACGACCATCCTGAGTTTTCTCCCGATCTTTCTCTTGCAACATGCAGAGGGGAAGATGTTTGTACCCCTGGCATTAACGAAGACTTATATCCTTCTCGGAAGCATCATTATCAGCTTTTTCTTTCTTCCGGTAGCTCTGTCTTATGCCTATTCAGATTCTCCTCCATGGACTAAGTTTACCTCCCTACTTAGCAAGAAGAATATTCTTCTCTTCCTGGGCTTAACAGGGATCTTTTTTCAATGGCAAAGTGTGTTTATCCTACTAGC
>JBCBKZ010000253.1:0-7273 GCA_038520955.1 Bacteroidota bacterium
GAGAAATGTGTAGAGAGGTATGGTCAGTCAGTTCTAGCATATAGGACTCATCAAACTCTATAAACTGCTTTATCCTGAACCTACATCCTATGATAAGTTGGGTTTGTTCCAGGTACCTGAGAAACTCCGGAGAGTCATTCGTTACCCGTGTCAATTCCAGTAATTGATCCTGCGGAGCCGTTTGTAGAGGGAGCTGCCTATGGTCAGGCATATTCCCAAATTGATCAGGAATAGGATCGCCATGAGGGTCGAACTTGGGGAAATCCAGAAATTCATCCAGCTTATCTACCAGTCTGAGAGACTTGATGTGCTCTAGTTGTTCTGCAATTTCATGCACCTCATCCCACTTAAACTTCAGCTTGGATACCAGAAAAACCTCCCATAGCCTATGCTTCCTGATAATATGAAGGGCAGTTGCGTAGCCAGTCTCAGAGAGAGAAACCCCCTTGTAGCGGATGTAGTTAATGGCACCTTTAGAGGATAGCCTTTTTAACATATCTGTAACGGATGAGTCCCGGGAGTCCATTTCCTTGGCAATGAGTCGCGTACTTACATTTTCTTCTTTTTGGGAGAGAATGTAAATGCACTTCAGGTAATTCTCTTCAGTGAAACTGAGTTCCGCTAAAGGAGAAACCTGAGTAGGCAAAGAAGATCCGGTATCTTTTGATGATTCTATTGTCATTTGAGGCCCTAATTCACACTGCCAACCTATTATAGAAATATACGTGAAAAATTCGGGATAGCGGTAAAGATAGCCTCCTCCTTAATAAGTTCCGTATTCTCAAATATAATTATTAGATTTGTCTAAAAATAATTTTAGGCTATATCATAAATGAAAATATTTTCTTTTCTTTCCTCTCTATGTCTGCTTTTCATGGTGGTGAGCTGTACCAGCGAACCCTCTTCAGAAGAGCAGAATAATAAGCTTAAGGTGGTTTGTACCACAGGTATGCTGGGAGATATGGTGGAAAATCTGGGAAGGGACTTAATCGAAGTAGAGGCACTGATGGGGCCAGGAGTAGATCCCCACTTATATAAAGCCACTCCTGGAGATTTGAAAAAATTGAGAGAAGCAGATGCCATCATCTATAATGGGTGGCACCTGGAAGGGAAGATGGTAGAAGTGTTGGAGAAGCTGGAAGCGAGAAAGCCGGTTTTCGCAGCAGCGGAAAAACTTTCTTCAGATGTGCTACTCCAGATAGGAGATGATCCTAATGCGATAGATCCTCACGTCTGGTTTAATGTAGCTATGTGGCAGGAATGTGCCACTGCCGTCTATGCTTTTCTGGTAGAGCAGGATGTTGAGCATACAAGCACTTATGAAAAGAATCTGACTGAGTACATTGATTCTCTTTCCAGTCTGAATGTGTGGGTAGAAAAGGAGATAGAGCAGATTCCCCAAAAACAACGGGTTCTTATCACAGCCCATGATGCTTTCAGCTACTTTGGTGAGGCCTACGACATAGAAGTTAAGGGACTACAGGGAATTTCTACTGTGGCAGAATTTGGGATAAGGGATGTGAGTGATATGGTGAATGTTATCACTGAGAGAGGGGTTAAGGCAGTTTTTGTAGAGTCTTCCATCCCTCAGAAATCTCTTGAAGCAGTAGTCAACGGATGTGCAGAGAGGGGACATGAGGTAAGTATTGGAGGAACCTTATTCTCTGATGCCATGGGAGAAGATGGAACCCCTGAAGGAACTTACATAGGCATGGTTAAATCCAATGTGACTACGATAGTGAAATCTCTAAAATAAGTTTAATCAGTCTTAGTAAAACCTCTTTGAAATGACCATTGCATGAAATTGAGGCTAGCAACTCTATATCACGTTTCAATTGGAATGACGCCTTCAGCGGCAATCCATATCCGCCCCCTGGGAGTTCCTTTTTTTGAGAAAAGGAACCAAAAAACATTGTCCCTCCAATGTAACTCACTTTCCCCCCACAACCTGTGGAGGAACGGCCCACGCCTCATAAGAAAATATTATGGTGGGATGGGGTGCACGAAAGCGGGGAGGATGGATAGTGCGATAGCCTTGGTTTTTTCGTGCTTGACTTTTGGTTCGTTTGTGTCAAGACAAATGAACAAGACTTAAACAAAACCCTATTTCGAGGTAAACAGGAGCTCCATAAAAGAGAAAAAGCACTTTGAATCTATACGGAAAATGATACAACAAGTACCTAATCCCATCATAGAACTCCATAATCTCACGGTTACCTATGACCGTAAGCCCGCCTTATGGAATGCAGATTATACCCTGCCCCACAACCAGCTGATAGGTGTGCTAGGCCCTAACGGCTCTGGGAAATCCACCATGCTGAAAGCCATCATGGGATTGGTGAAACCAAGTAGTGGAGATGCGAAATTATTTGGGAAAGACGTAGATGAGGTCCGACACAGAATAGCCTATGTTCCACAGAGAGGAAGTGTAGATTGGGATTTTCCGATCAATGTATTCGAGACAGTCCTCATGGGGAGGTATAAGCCAGAGAGCTTGTTCAGAAGGGTGAAGAAAGAGGATAAGAATATTGCGATGGAGGCCCTGGAGAAGGTGCAAATGACCCCTTTTCTAAAGCGCCAAATTTCCCAACTCTCTGGAGGACAGCAACAGCGAGTATTCATAGCCAGAGCCCTGGCTCAACAGGCAGACTTGTACTTGCTGGATGAACCCTTTGCTGGCGTAGATGCTGCAACTGAAAGTGCCATTGTTAGCCTGTTGAAAGAAATGAAGGAGGAGGGGAAAACCATTGTAGTGGTTCATCACGATTTACAGACCGTCTTCAAATACTTTGATTGGTTGGTGTTGTTGAACACACGCCTGATCGCATCGGGCCCTACTGAGAAGGTGTTCCAGCCTGATATCCTAACAGATACCTATGGAGGCAAACTGAATATTCTCTCTCAGATAGTGGATCTGATTCAGAAAGAAGGATATCCGGTTCAAGAAAAAAACATCTAATCTCAATTGCAGAACATCATGCGACACACTGGTAACTACTCGGCTACTTTTTCCACCAATTTGACTCTACAGAAAAGGAAAGGAAAAGATTTATGGGATCTTCTTAAGAAAGAGGTCCATTTTATTCTCAGCTTAATCGCTTTAACATCTCTACGACTTAAGGTAAGAGCTTCTGAAAAATTGAACGCTAAGGGGAAGAATTCTCCAAAGAGGAAGAATTTGCATAAACCCAACTCAAAATAAGGTTAGCATGGAAGGAATTTTTTGGGACTTCTTCTTGTTGAGAGATGCGAATGCCGCCTGGGTGCTGCTGGGGATGATATGTATTTGTGTCGCTTCTGCCTTGATAGGCTGCTTTACCTTCCTAAAGAAGCAATCCCTGGCAGGGGATGCCATTGCACATGCCATTTTACCGGGCGTTTGCCTGGCCTTCATGTGGTTTGAAACCAAGTCTCCCCTTGTGTTGCTTGGAGGAGCTGTTGTGAGTGGATGGCTGGGGATGGTGGGTATTAACCAGATTCAGCGATACACCCGTCTGAAGAGTGATGCTGCACTCGCCCTTATTCTATCAGTATTTTATGGGCTGGGTATACTTCTCCTCACTGTTATTCAGCGTTCCGGAAATGCTGCTCAGTCCGGCCTTGACAAATTCCTGTTTGGGAAGGCGGCTTCCATGGTTGAAGGTGATGTGCAGATTTTTCTCGGATTCTCTTTACTCATTATGGTAGTGGTTTTACTTTCTTACAAGCCGCTAAAATTGATCATTTTTGATCCTGATTTTGCCAGAGCTATAGGCGTGAATGTGAAAGTATGGGACTTCCTGGTTTCCTTTCTTACGGTCATAGCTATTGCCTTGGGAGTGCAGGCAGTAGGGGTAGTACTTATGTCAGCATTATTGATAGCTCCCGCGACTGCTGCCAGATACTGGACCAGAAAACTCAGTGTGATGTTGGTGTTGGCTGCTTTATTTGCTGCAATAGGAGGAATCATAGGGGCCTACATTTCTTATACCATTCCCAGAATGCCTACCGGTCCATGGGTAGTAGCCATCCTCTCCTTTCTGGCCATTTTCTCTGTCCTGATAGGATTGGAGAATGGCTATATCAGGCGTTTGACTAAGAATTATAGTCACAGCAGAAAAATGCTGGAAGAGAATATCCTCAAGTGTATGTACCACCTGGGAGAACCCAATGAGAATTTCTTCCAACCATATACTCTCACTCAGCTACAGGAAAGGCGGTACATAGAGACGACTAGGCTAGAAGTTGGGATTCGAAGATTGAAGCGTAAGGGATGGGTGAAGAGTATTGATGGCGGAGTTCTTCTAACTGAAGTAGGCTTGGAAGAAGGGAAGCGAGTGGTGAGAATCCACAGACTGTGGGAGGTATACCTATCTACCTACATGCAGCTTCCAGCAGATCATGTGCATGATAATGCAGAAGCTATGGAACACGTAATTACCCCTGAGATAGAAAGAGAGTTGGAGCACCAGTTGGCATATCCTACCAAGGACCCCCATGCTTCTCCTATACCTTACAGAAAAGATTGATGGACGGATTTTGGATCATACTGACAGCCATTCTGGTATCTGCTTCCTGCGGTATACTGGGTTGCTTTTTGCTATTACGAAAAATGACTATGGTAGCTGATGCCATTTCTCATGCAGTCTTACCCGGGATAGTGATCGCATACTTTGTAGCTCAGTCCAGGGCGGAGCTTCCCATGTTAATAGGGGCAGCTGTGGTAGGAATGCTCACCACCGTACTAATAGAGCTGCTTCATGAAAAGGCTCGTCTTCAGTCGGATGCTGCCATAGGTATCGCTTTTACAGGACTGTTTGCCTTGGGGGTAATTCTGATTTCAGCCTATGCCGGGCAGATAGATCTGGACCAGGATTGCGTGCTATATGGAGAAATCGCCTATGTACCACTGGATACATGGATTCTTCCTTCTGGTCTAGACCTGGGGCCTATTGCCGTTTGGAGACTTGCAGGTTTATTGCTCATCATTCTCACGGTGGTCCTTTCCGGTTTTAGAGCCTTTAAGCTGACTAGCTTTGATCCCATCTATGCGGCTTCTATAGGCCTTTCTACCGTTTTCTGGCATTATCTACTTATGAGCATGGTATCTCTAACCACTGTACTCACCTTTGAATCAGTAGGAGCCATCCTAGTGGTAGCATTCATCATAGGTCCCGCAGCCACCGCCTTCCTGCTTACCAAACAGCTACGTTACATGATGATGATTGCGGTAGGCTTGGGCATATTGGCTTCTGTATGTGGTTACCTGCTCGCAGTTTGGGTAGATGGCTCAATTGCAGGTGCTATCTCTGTCTGCATAGGCATAGAGTTTTTATTGGTATTTGGGTATAAGGTATTCTTGAATGCTGTGAATCCTACAGTAATAGAAGAACCTACACACTAGGCTTCCTATCCTTCCTTTCTTCTGTAGGAGTTTTTCCAAAATATGCCTTATAGTTTCTAGAGAGAGAAGGAAGCTCCTTAAACCCACATTCGAATGCGATTTCTGAAACATTCATATTACTATGGACTAGTAGTTCATGAGCTTTTTGTAACCTTAGCTGTTTCAATAAATGACTAGGTGAGTGGCCTGTTAAATGATGGATCTTCCTGTAGAGCTGACTTCTCTCCATATTTACCGCACTAGCTATTTTCGGAATACTTAAGTCCTCATCACTCAAATTGGCCTCAATAAAGTCGGTCACTTTTTTCAGAAATTCATACTCCTGGCGTAGTTGTGGATTCTGTGGTAATTCTATCTCGCCCCATTTACCAGTTGAGAACTGTTGCTGCATCTTTTTCCGGGAGGCAATGAGCTGTTCAAGCCTGGTCTCTAGTTCTCTCTGATTAAAGGGTTTTGGTAGGTATGCATCAGCTCCTTTTGACAAGCCGGAAATTTTTGACTCTATGTCCCCTTTTGCCGTGAGAAGGATAATGGGGATATGACTGGTATGAGGATTATTTTTCAGCGTCTGGCATAATTCCAGCCCATCTACCTCGGGCATCATGATATCACTTATGATAATATCCGGGATGAGGTTTACCGCTCTTTCAATCCCTTCTCTACCATTTCTGGCTACTATGAGTTGGTAGGATTTACTAAGCTGCGTTTTTAGGTAAAAGATAACATCTTCATTATCCTCCACTATCAGGGCCCTAGGTGCTTGTGGCTCAAGACTTAGGATGAAATTCTCTTTTTGGACCATGGGAGAATTTCCAACAGTAAAGGTTGAAACCAAAGTGGCTATTTCTGTTAACGGGGCTTCATTCATAATGGGCAGTGTAACTGAGAAAGTAGACCCTGTATTCTCATTACTGACTACCTCAATTGTCCCATCTAGGAGATGGGTAAGCTCTTTTACTAATGCCAGTCCGATACCTGTACCTTCCCACTTACGCGTATCACTTTGATCTCCCTGGTAAAACCTGTTGAAGATATGAGGTAATTTTTCTTCGGATATCCCTATTCCACTATCCTTAACTTGAATCCTAAACAGATTCTCTTTTGTGCGTGTAGTAAGTAGCTCAACCTTCCCTTCTTCAGGGGTGAATTTCAAGGCATTTGAAAGAAGGTTTGTGAGAATGTGCTGAAGTTTCTCCTTATCGAAATCCATATATAGCTCTTTAGGTTCCGAGCTTACAGAGAAGTGGATGTTTTTGGCTTCAGCTACATTGTTAAAGGTTTCACTGACAGTATGGACGAAGGGAATTACATCAGCTTGGATGTAGTCAATCGAAAGTTTTCCCTCTTCCATTTTGGCAAGGTCTAGTAATTGATTTACCAGATTAAGGAGCTGCCCAGTATTTCGTTTGATGATATGCCTAAGTTTATCGAAGCCTTTAATCTGGTCTGTAAGTCCGTCTATGATGGTAAGGGGAGTCCGGAACTCATGGGTAATGTTGGTGTAAAGACGGGATTTGACCTCGTCTATTTCACGGAACTTATTGGCTTCTGCTTCCGCTAGCTGCCGGTTAAGCTGGAATCTGTAGAAAGCATATACCAGGCCAGCGATAGCAAGGGAATATAAGGTGTAAGCCCACCAGCTACGCCACCAAGGGGGGAGAATCTGGAAAGTAAAACTTTCTGCCTCAGACCAAAAACCATTTGCATTAGCCGCTTTCACCTGGAAGGTGTAAGTACCTGCTGGAAGATTGGGGTATCTGGCCGTTCTTTCTAGTCCAGCATCTACCCAGTCCTCATCTACACCTACCAGCTGGTACTGGAATCGATTTTTGAGAGGATCATCATAATGGATACCTGTGTATTGGATTTCCAGAGAATTCTCTGACCATG
>JBCBKZ010000254.1:0-7250 GCA_038520955.1 Bacteroidota bacterium
GGTGCTGTCGTAGTAGCTGTGTGATTCATATGTGATAGTCAGTAGTAGTAGTTTGTTATCGAAATCGTTTTAGTAGTCCATGCAGCTTGATTAATAACAACTTACATTAATTTAGTACAAAAGTTTGAAAGGAATGTGCAAACGTTTGCACTCATTATATATAGATTAATTTACAGGTAGGGTCAAGAGGAACTATCATGTACTCTCCCGTATGATAAGGTCGTTTTTCAGGACTATGGTACTGGCTGTTTCTGACTTCTGTGTAGCGGGAAATATCTCTTCTTCGTCTCCCCCTTCTATTTTATTAATCAGAATTTCAGCTGCTCTTTGGCCTATTTCGAAAGCGGGTTGGCGGACAGTAGTAAGTTGGGGAGTTAGGTACTGAGCTATGGGGTCATCCGAAAATCCTATCACAGCTACATCTTCAGGTATAGACCTTCCCATCTGCCTTACAAGCTTATACACTTCAAATGCAGAAGTATCATTGAAGGTAATGATGGCATCCAGTTCCTGGATTTTTTCGAGAAATTGTTCCTTATTAGCTATGTCCTTCCCATGCTCATCCTGCATGATGTATACCAGGTCTTTTTCCTGAGGGAGTCCGGCTTCCTTTAAGGCCTCTCTATATCCTAAATATCTATAGTAACTCACTGACAGATGTTCTGGCCCCATGAGGTGGGCTATCTTTTTCCTTCCCTTTGAGATTAGGTACTCTACGGCACTTTTTGCCCCGTCAAAATCATCAGAGATTACACATTGTGTATCTATCTCTTCTATGAAGCGATCAAAGAAGACCATGGGGATATCTGCATCTATGATATCCTGAAAGTGGGAGAATTTTTTGGTTTCATGAGAGTGCGAGGCCAGAACGCCATCTACGCATTGGTTGTATAGTTGGCTTAATAGCTGCTTTTCCTGGTCATAGCTGCCATGAGAGATACAAGTAATGATTTGGTAGCCGTATTTCTGCCCAGTAGCCAGAATCCCCTCCAGTATCTTCACAAAGTACCTGTGTTCAAGGTGCTGCACCAGGACCCCTAAAAGCTTGGTTTTATTATTTACCAGGCCGGTGGCATTAGGATTGGGTCGGTAGCCGTATTTTTTGGCTAGTTTCGTGACTGCGGCATAGGTTTCAGCTGAAACCTTCTCTTTATTGCGTAAAGCTCTTGAGACAGTAGAGGGGGAGCAGCCAAGCTCTTTAGCAATATCAGTGATGGTTACTTTACGCATAGGAAGTACGTAGGCCTATCGGACAAGCTCTAGCCTGCCCTAATGTTAGCGGGTAATCCCTAATTTAGCTATTTTTTTGAATATAGCGGAATTCACATATGAGAATTATTCTCTTATGATGGTTCCTCCAAGGCTGGATGCTGTACGCATTTTTTCAGGATTACCTGCATATACAAATTCTCCTCCAGTGCTACTATGGACATCCAGGTAGTCTTTTACCTGAATGGATACTTCTCCACCTGTACTCACCTTAGCAAGGACGGTAGCGGCCTCAAAATCATCTCCATATACACCTCCGCCCGTGGAAGCTTTGATTTCGGCTTTTTGGGCTGTTCCCGAGATGGTAATGAAAGCTCCTTCTCCTGCTCTTTGGTAGATTTCAGTAGCTTCAGCTTCCAGGTCTATTTCAGCTCCACTCCCGGCATGTAACTCCAGATATTCTCCCTTTATGACATCCTGAATATCTATATCAGCTCCCGCAGAGGCATGTATCTTTTCCAGGCTGGTATAGGTCAGCTTGGCGTTTATGTGGTAATCCTTCGCAAATACGGGAGAAACCTTAATCTTCAATTCACCTTTGGAAGTACTGACCTGTACCTTATCCATGGAAATTCCTACTGCTTCCAATTCCAAGACATTAGATTCACCCTGCTGGGCATCTACAAATACTCTCCCTACAACTTTCAAAGAAGTAAAATAAGAGGGTTCTATACTTTCTGATTTCTGGCCTAGCAGCTCTGTAGCACTAACAGTTAACAACAATAAAAACAGAATGGAAGGAATAGCACGCATAAATATGTGGATTAATAATTACGAACATAAATCTCTACTACACATAATGTGCAAGCAGTACTAATGAGACCTAATGAAAGTAAAAATGGATGCGTACCTGACTAAATTGATGGGTGATTAAGCAGAAACGGGATCATGTATATCTGAGGGTGCATAAACTCCAGGGGGTAAATCCAGCGGTCTGTCCCAGTCAGCTTCTGGTATGCCACCATCATTTCCCGAGTTTTTATCATCTTTTCCTACTGAGGTAAAAGGTTTTTTCAACAGAATTATAAGCAGGCAAACGAATCCTCCTAAAAGAATTAAGAGGTTAATTGAAATCATAGCGAAACTAAGCATGACTTGTGATAGGTAACTAAAACTCTGATCTACAGAAGAAACTGTGGATGTTCATTTTTGTTACAAGGCAGTGGAAAACTTTATTTCCTCTAATTCAGATCTAATTTCCTCTATTTGTTGGTCTATGCTCTCCGACTCCCACTTCAGTAAAGGGTCTTCCTTCCATTCCACCATAAGTGGGATGGGCGAGTCAGCAGAAGGAATGGTGTGGACGAAGTAGGTAGTGAGGATGGTAACCACTGCAAATAGAGTTACCACTGTTACCAACATGGCATGTATACCAAACGAAAAAGAGCTGATGTTAAGAGATTCAGAATCATCAGGTTTTACCTGCTCTTCTCTCGTTTCAGCTACAAACTTTCTTACTCTTAAAACAGATCCCTCGGAGGGTTCGAAAGAAACTTTCTTAATATCCTGTAAGATATTTTGGAATGACTCGTACCTCTTCCAAAGATCCTCATCCCGATAGAGAGCTTCCATAAGAAGCTCACTTTCGGATGGGTTCATTTCTTCGAAGAGAAAACGGATGATATCCTCATCCGTGAATTTTTTCTTCATAGTTGTGTCTCATCTCAGTTTCCTGAGCCAACTTCTTGAGATTGAGCAATGCATAACGCATTCTTCCCAAGGCAGTATTAATACTGACATTGGTCAGGGACGCAATCTCTTTGAAGGAGAGGTCTGCGTACGAACGCATAATTAGTACCTCTCTTTGTTTGTCCGGAAGTCTTTGAATCAGCTCTCTAATGTAACGAGCATTTTCTTCTCTTATTATCTTGTCTTCAGAGCTACCCTCTGAACGCTGGATAGAGTTGAAAATGTCAAAGTCTTCAGTTTCTCGTTGGATGGGGTTTCGCTGAACCTTTCTGAAATGATCAATGGCAAGGTTACGTGCGATTCGTATTACCCAAGGGAGGAATTTACCTTCCTCATTATACTTCCCTGAGCGAATCATACGTACTACCTTAATCATTACATCCTGAAACAGGTCCTCAGCGATACACCTGTCTTTTACGATCAGGTAGATGGTGGTAAATACCTTCGATTTGTAACGGCTGATAAGAATGTCAAAGCAAGAGTCATTGCCAGCTATAAAGCCCTTGATAAGGTCTCTATCCTGACTTTTTTTAATAAGCGCCTTCTCCATGATAGATAGTTTGAAACAGCAGGCCTGTTATTCCGTTCTTTAAATGTTTTTTATTCCTTTGCGATAGGAACGGAACACATTAGATCCTGACCTGATTTCTAATTTTGTGTTTCAATTTCCGAATTAAACTCTTTTTCACAGAAATTACAATAGATGTACTTTCCATTGAGTGTTAAATAGTTGAATATTCTGTCTGAACTGTACAAATACCCAACATGAATAGTATCTACATAAAGAATGCCAGAGTAAATAATCTTAAGAATGTTTCGGTAAATATCTCTCGGAACAAGTTAGTGGTGGTCACCGGAGTGAGTGGTTCTGGTAAGTCTTCCCTGGCTTTTGACACCCTTTATGCTGAGGGACAGCGGAGATATGTAGAAAGCCTCAGTTCCTACGCAAGGCAGTTTTTAGAGCGTATGGAGAAGCCAGAAGTGGATTATATTCAAGGAATTGCGCCTGCTATGGCCATTCAGCAGAAAGTAAGCACGTCCAATCCCAGATCCACTGTAGGGACTGTCACAGAAATTTATGACTATTTAAAGCTACTTTTTGCCCGTGCCGGAAAAACGTATTCACCTGTGTCTGGAAAATTAGTCACAAGGGACACAATAACAGACGTAGTGAATGAGATTCTTTCATTACCTGAGAATACAAAAGTGAACATACTGACCCAAATAGAGGTCAGGAGCAAGGGTTATGAGGCAGAGTTGGCGTTAACCTTACAGAAAGGATTTACCCGTATATACGAAGATGGGAACATCAGGTTCATTGAAGATGTCCTGGATGAGAGCCCATTGGAAGAACGCACCACATTTTATTTATTAATAGACAGAGTTGTCGTAAAATCAGACGATATCGGGAACCTCCGAGGACGCTTGGGAGATAGTGTACAGACTGCCTACCAGGAAGGACATGGTACCTGTGAAGTGGAAATTATCGGAAAAGAGACACGTAAGTTTTCAGAGAAATTCGAAGCAGATAACATCAATTTCGAAATCCCCACGGTCAATTTCTTCAGTTTCAATAATCCATATGGCGCCTGCCCGGAGTGTGAAGGCTTCGGGAGAGTACTGGGTATAGATGAAGACCTGGTCATCCCTGATAAAGGAAAATCTGTATATGATAATGCCGTAGCCTGCTGGAGAGGGGAAGTCATGAGCAAGTACAAAGAATCCTTTATCTCTGAAGCCGCCAGAAAAGGATTTCCTGTCCATAAGCCTTACCATGAACTCACAGATGCCCAAAGAGAAATGCTTTGGTATGGGGTGGAGAAAGCCTGGGGGATCTACACCTTCTTTGAATTTCTGGCTTCCAAAACTCACAAAATTCAGTATCGCGTGATGCTAGCCAGATATAGAGGTTACACCAAGTGTCCCGAATGTAAGGGCAGCAGAATCAGAAAGGATGCCAACTATGTAAAAATAGACGGGCATAGTATCAGTGATCTTCTCTTCATGCAACTGGATAAGCTCCAGGAAACCATAGAAAATATGGAAATGGATGAGTACCAGAAAGAAGTTTCGGTACGCCTGAAAAGAGAAATTACTACCCGCCTATCCTACCTAAATCGTGTGGGAGTAAACTACCTCACCCTAAACAGAAAAATAAATAGTCTCTCAGGGGGCGAAATGCAAAGAATCAGACTGGCTACTTCCCTGGGAAGCGGACTGGTAGGTTCCATGTACATTCTGGATGAACCTAGCATAGGCTTGCATGCCAGAGATACTGACAGGCTTATACAAATCCTGGAATCCCTCAGAGACCAGGGGAACACAGTCATCGTAGTTGAACACGATGAAGGCATCATGAAAAAGGCTGATCAGCTCATAGACATCGGTCCAGGTGCAGGCGAATTAGGTGGCACCATTGTCTTCAATGGCATCTATGATAAGCTGGTCAAGGAAAAGACCCTCACGGGAGAATATCTTTCTGGGAGTAAAGAAATTCCTGTTCCTCAGAAAAGGAGAAAGGCTTCCAGTTGGGTGAATCTAAGAGGAGCTAGAATGCACAACATAAATGGGGTGGACGTAGATGTCCCTCTTCACGCCATTACTGTGGTTACTGGGGTGAGTGGATCTGGTAAGTCTACCCTGATTCAAAAGGTCTTATATCCTGCCTTAAGAAAACATACTGGAGAATACGGTGAAAAAGGAGGATTCCTGGAAGAGTTATCAGGAGATCTTTCTCTAGTGCGGCAAGTAGAGATGGTAGATCAGTCCCCCGTAGGGAGAAGTGCTCGCTCTAACCCTGCTACCTACCTAAAAGCCTACGATCATATCAGGGATCTCCTAGCGAATCAACCATTGGCCAAGCTTAAAAACCTCAAGCCTGGGAATTTTTCTTTCAACATAGATGGAGGTAGGTGTGATACCTGTAAAGGAGAAGGTTATGTAACGGTTGAGATGCAGTTTCTCCCGGATGTAAAACTCCTCTGCGAAACCTGTAATGGAAAACGTTTCAAGAAGCACATACTGGAAGTCACCTACGAAGGGAAGAATGTGGATGATATCCTAAATTTGACCATTTCAGAAGCACTTGAGTTCTTCCATAACCAACCCAAGATCGTTAAGAAACTGGAAGTACTTGATAAGGTAGGCCTTGGGTACCTGAGAATGGGCCAAAGCACCAGTACCCTTTCCGGTGGAGAAGCTCAACGTATGAAGCTGGCCTTCTTCCTTTCTCAGATCAATGACAAAGGAAAGGACACTTTCTACATCTTCGATGAGCCTACGACCGGGCTCCACTTTGATGATATAAACAAACTGATGATCGCTATCAATGAGTTAGTGGAAAGGGGCAATACAGTTCTCATCATAGAACACAACATGGATGTCATTAAATGTGCCGATTGGATCATAGACATAGGTCCGGAAGGAGGAGATAAGGGGGGTAATGTGATGTACCAGGGGGTACCTGAAGGCTTACTCAAGGTGAAAGAAAGCCATACGGCTAGGTACTTAGAGGAGAAGTTGGGGTAAAGGGAATGTCTAAGCAATCTAATAGAAGAAAGGGCGTAACATCTTTTGCCTCATCCCTCTCATATGGCCAGCTCACAGAAGCCATTGTCATTAAAACTGCTTCTGGCCGGAAAACTGCATAGCTTCCCCTTTGCCGAAGCCATAGCTAAAGCCTAAGGTCACAAATCGACCACGCAGACTACGGTTATAGAGTCGAAATTCAGGTTGTCTGTTGTTCCTCTCTGATATACGGGAAGCAAAAACGTCCCTGATGCTGAGATTGAACACGCCTCTTCCATTCATAATTTTTTTCCTCACGCCAATATTGGCAAAGATCATTTCTGACACATCTCCTAGTAGGGTTCTATAGCCAGACTGATAGTTCCCCATCACTTCTACCTCAAAGTCTGCAGGGAGTTTCACCTTAGTAGTCAGTTTCCCAAAGCCTTGTCTTGCACTAAAATCCACGTTTGTCGTATCATTTATTTCGCCCTCCTGGCTGAAATACTGGAAATTGGCATCTCCATTTACCGTTAGCCAGGAAGCCGGACTAAATTTGAAATTCAACTCTAAACCAGTGGTTTGATCAGTCCCTATGTTTAAAGGTTTGGTCGTAGTCACAATTCCATCAAAAAGGGGAACTCGTTCAATGATATCTGTGGTATATCTGTAATACGCACCAACATTCAGGGAGAACTTCTCAAAAACATAAATACTGGTTAACTCATAAGAGTCGGTAAACTCAGGATCCAAATCCGGGTTTCCCGTTCGGATATTAAAGTTGT
>JBCBKZ010000255.1:0-7223 GCA_038520955.1 Bacteroidota bacterium
ATCCATGGCTTCTCATGAGTTCCGCACTCCCTTAGGCACCATTCTTTCTTCTATCAATATCCTGGAAAAATACCGCGCCCAAGGTATTCACGATAAAGGGGAGAGACATTTTGCTCGGGTGAAATCAGCAGTTCGTAACCTCAATGGAATCCTTAATGATTTTCTCTCTGTAGATAAACTGGAAGATGGACGCATAGATCCCAATCCTATGGCATTTGATCTGTCTAGCCTACTGGAAGAAGTAACAGAAGAAATTCAGGCAAGCTCTAAACCAGGGCAGAAAATCAGAATTAACCGGCAGGGAGATTGTAAAGAGGTGGTTTTGGATCCTCAATTTGTAAGAAATATTCTGATCAATCTACTCTCTAATGCTGTCAAGTATTCGGCGGAGAATTCTCTTATCCAAATTTCTGCCTTATGCTCCTCTGACTCGATCAGATTAGAAATACAGGACGAGGGAATAGGTATCCCTGAGCAAGAACAAGCGCATATGTTTGAGCGCTTCTTCCGAGCCAAGAATGCGACCAATATTCAAGGTACAGGCCTAGGCTTGCACATAGTTAAAAGATATGTAGACCTTCTGGAAGGAGAAATTACTTTCCAGAGTCAAGAAGGGAAGGGAACCCGTTTTCAGGTTCAAATCCCGTTAAACGATACAGAAATATTGAGTAGTTAACCTATAAAGGGCTTAATTATGAAAACCATCTTATTAATAGAAGACCATCCAGATATGCGTGAGAATATCGCAGAGATTCTGGAGCTCAGCGATTATCAAGTCATTAAGGCCGAAAACGGGAAGAAGGGTATCCAACAAGCGAAGGAGCATCACCCTGACTTAATTGTATGCGACATCATGATGCCTGAGATGGACGGATATGGTGTTCTCCGTGTCCTTGGAAAAAGTCCTGAAACTGCCAAGATCCCCTTCATCTTTCTCACGGCAAAAGCGGAAATGAGTGACTTGAGAAAAGGAATGAACCTGGGAGCAGATGACTACCTCACCAAGCCCTTTGATGATGTGGAACTGCTGGATTCTATAGAAATGCGCCTAAAGAAAAACGAAATCGTAGAAACAGATTTCGAGCCTAATTCTCAGGGCTTAGATGTGTTCTTCACTGAAGCCAAGAGCATGGATGCCTTACAGCAGCTTTCTCAGGACAGGGAGGCGAGACAATTCAAGGCGAAAGACATCATCTTCTCTGAAGAGACTTATCCGAGATACCTTCTCTTTGTAGCAAGCGGGAAGGTCAAAACTTACAAAACTAATGAAGATGCCAAGGAGTACACCACAGGCCTTCACAAAGGAGGAGATTTCCTCGGCTACATCTCTCTTTTAAAAGACAGCCCGCATACAGAATCAGCTATTGCCCTGGAAGACACCGAGATTCTCTATATCCCAAAGGAGGATTTCTACTCTCTGATTTACAACAACAGAGACGTGTCCAACAAATTCATCAATATGCTGTCTAATGATCTGGCAGAAAAAGAAGAACAGCTTCTTCATCTCGCCTATGATACCGTAAGAAAGCGGGTAGCTGATGCGCTCCTATTGCTAGAGTCCAAGTATCAGGAAAAGAGTGATAAACCTTTTTCTATGCCTATTTCCAGAGATAATCTGGCCAGCATTGTAGGGACTTCTAAAGAATGTGTGATTCGGGTGTTGTCAGAATTCAAGGATGATAAGCTGGTAGAAACCAGGATGAGTAAGATCACCATCGTAGATTCTGACGGCCTGGCAAAAATTAAGTATTAGGGTGTCACTCCTTGCAACTCGAATGGGTTAGCATAGTAGGCAGCAACTCATGCTTCCTCTATACCATAAACCTACTCACTATGCGACACATCATCCTGGTTCTCCTATTTCCGATTCAACTTTCCTTTGCGCAGCAGATAGTGCCCCTGTGGCCAGAGGGTGTCCCCGATTGTGCCATAGAATCTACCTATAAGGAGGAGATGGATGAGAATATAGGATTGAAGACGCTTTCCGTTCAGGATCCTACCCTGGAGATCTACCTACCTGCTGCTTATCGCGCTAACGGAGCTGCTGTTCTCATATGTCCGGGCGGTGGGTATTACCTACAAGCCTATGACTGGGAAGGGACAGAATTTGCGAAGTGGTTTAATCAGCAGGGAATAGCTGCTTTTGTACTCAAATATCGTCTCCCCTACTGGACCAAGCCGCCTTGCAGTGAGCATGTGGCCCTGGATGATGCCAGCCAGGCCATGCGTATGATACGCGCTAATGCAGTGGCGTATAACATAGATCCCGACAGAGTAGGCGTAATGGGATTCTCCGCAGGTGGACATTTAGCTTCCACCCTTTCCACCCACTATGATGGCGGAAACAAAAAGGCAACTAATACCATTGCCCAGCAATCCTCACGCCCAGACTTCTCCGTATTGGTCTATGCAGTCATATCAGGAGATACCAGCATCTATCATGGGGGTTCTTTCAAGAATCTTCTTGGACCTGATGCCTCTCCTGAGAAAGTGGCCTACTACTCCAATGATCAGCAGATCACTAAAGACACTCCTCCTGCCATACTTATACATGCAGCAGATGATGGAGCAGTCCCCTACCAAAACAGCATCCGATACTTTCATGCCTTACAAACCCATGGGATCAAATCAGCCCTTCACATCTACTCAGAGGGAGAACATGGCTTCGCCTTAGCAGAAGACAGACCTCACCTCTCCGGCTGGATAGAGCTTGTCGGTGGCTGGATGGAGGAACAGGGGTTTACTTCAGAAGAAGAATAACTACTCCCCCATACTCGTATAAAAGTCTGCCATGATGGCTTCCTTATCGAAGTTCTCCCAAATGAGAATTTTGCGAGGATTGTCTGGTCTTTCCGTCCAGGATTCATTTTCGTAGATAGGGGCAGGGATCTCTACGGCATCTGCCCAGGAAGGATCTTTGACTATGGCTACTGCTGCCATATCGAAAAGTGCTCTGGCCGGTGGATCACCATGTAGATCTATTCCTGTAAACAGGCTGATGGAGTAATCTCCAAAAGTAGTAAAGGTTCCTCCGTGTCTTCCTTCTACTTCTTCAGAGGCTTGGGGGCCTTTGCCTGCCATCTTAGCGAAGATCTCCTCTGGTGTTACGCGTACAGCATCTGTACCGGTAGGGTCGCCATAGCGTACCATCACCATCTCAAAGGGTACCTCCATGTCCAGGATGTAATTCATGGAAGGGACGTCATTGACGAGATTGTACTCTCCAGGCTCAGGATAGTTAGCACCCAGCCAGACTATTCTTACTCTGTCTACTATCTCAGGAGCTTTCTCCAAGGCAAGGGCTATGTTGGTCAGTTTACCTACGGGTAAGAGGAGAAGAGGATTCTCTGGAGTCGCCTTCATACTTTCTTCTATGATGAGATTGACAGCATCAGATCCGTCGAAGCTTTCTTCTCCCAAAGAAGTCCGGATATATTCGAATGTACTGTCTGCTCCCTGAATCAAAGGGATTTTATCATACACGCCGCATAGCTTCATCACTCTCTCAGCTTCCTTCATATGCTTTTCTATCCCGCCGCCATTGAAGGTTCTGTTTACCGTCACTGCGGCTATATCAAACACCTCTTGGTTGAAGAAGAGATAAGCCATGGCGTGCTGGTCATCCAGCTCGTTATTGGCGTCAGTGTCAAAAATGACACGCATCTTTGTAGAAGTGGTGGCCTCTTCTTCCTGCGTATCTGTAGCAGTATCCGTTGCTGGTGTACTGCAGGAAATCCATAGTAGACAAATCAGAAGGGAAAGTATGGAGTAGGTTTTCATCTGTATCTCTAGTTGAAAGTAATGATGTCGTTTGTTCAATAGAGACAGATTCAGGAGTATTCTCCCACTTATCTTTACTCCTGCATGGGGTTTCCTGCTTCCAATGGTTCACAATACAAGCTTAGCTGCTCATCCAGGGATAAGTCTGAAGAAATACTTCCTGCTAAGGGATGGGTTTCCCTAAACCAGTTTACTAAGGCCGTTTGCAATCGTTCCAGTTCTGGCCGATAATCGGCTTCTCCAGACATGTCTTTGGCTTCATGAGGGTCATTCTCCAGGTCATATAATCTGTGGTGAATTCCCGTAGGGGGATTTCCAGTAGCATATCCCTGTCCCAGATCTCTTTTGCCGGAAGTAAAGATGTACTTATACCTGCCATCACTTACCATGGCCTTATTATCTGCCATGTACTCAGCATAAATCAGTGGATCCTTTTGATGTTTACCTGAAATGACTGGATCTAAGCTTTCTCCTTGAGCGCTTGTTAAAGCGGGAAGTTCCATCATATCCAGAACAGTAGGTACAACATCCACCAGTTCTACCTGATCTGAGATCCTTTTTGCTCCTACCCCATTCTTAACCAGCAGAGGGACTCTGACAGCTTCTTCCCACATCATATGCTTCTCAAACCGTTTATGATGCCCTAGAAGGTAGCCGTGGTCCCCAAAGAAGACAATCAAAGTTTCATCAGCTATGTCCATCTCTTCCAACTGATCCAGTATATAGCCTACGTTCTGGTCCAGGTATCTGACAGAGGTATGGTAGGCACGAGTAATTCCTTTCTGATCCTCATCCGGCATATCCCTGAATATTTCCGGTACCCATTGATCATCTTCTGCGGAGGTAGTAGGAACAGGAGGATCTACGCCATCATAGGTTCCATAAAATTCATTGGAGAAATTAAAGGGAGAATGTGGTTCAAAAAAGCTGGCCATACAAAAGGTAGGCTGATCTTTATGAGCTTTCAGGAAGTTTACTGCCTCCCTGGCTACGAAGGTAGCCTGGCTATGATCGTATGGTAGTCCAGAAGCATTGGCATCTGCGTTTAACCAAATCCTGGCTGGGTCCCTAAAAGGCTTCCATGTAGGCCTTACCCCTACTCCACTATCTGGTTTAGGATAGGTAATCTGAGACAAATATTCTCTATACTGCCTTCTGTCCACTATGGTATCAAAGCCATGCTTTAGTTCACTATTGAAGTGGTTCTTCCCGAAAATACCCGTTTGGAAGCCGCTTTTCTTTAGGTGTTCCGCCAGCGTATAAGCACTATCTGGCAAGGGAGATCTTAGCAGACTCACGCCCGTAGCATGGGCATACCTACCCGTGATGAATGAAGCCCGGGAAGGGGTACACATGGGACAGTTAGCATAGGCATTCTCAAAGAGGATACTTTGGGAAGCCAGCCTGTCAATGTTAGGCGTTTGGAAAAGGGTTTGCCCATAACTACCCAAGGCATAAGCTGCCAAATCATCACTTACGATGAAAAGTACATGCTTGAGTTTAGGAGAGGAAGTATCTTCCTGCTGCTGGCAGGCAAGGAGAAATATGGGGACGAGAAGTAAGTAAGTTCTAATACGCATAGGTTTGGACTAAAGGAATTAATCAACTTTAGTATAGAGAACCAACCCCACACTTCACTTCCAGTTTATGAAGCAGAAGTTTTTTGCTTGCTCTTTCCTGCCACAATTATCACAATTTCTCCTTTTACCTTTTTTCCCTGGAAATGGGCTAATACCTCCTGGCAGGTCCCCCTGGCATGTTCCTCATGCAGCTTGGTCAATTCTCTTCCAACACTGACTGTTCTTTCTTCTCCAAAGGTCTGGCAAAAGTCCTTCAGCGTTTTCTCAAGTCTATAGGGAGACTCATAGAAGATCATGGTTCTTTTTTCTTCAGCCAATTCTTGCAAACGGGTCTGTCTACCTTTTTTGACGGGAAGAAAACCTTCAAACACAAATTTCTCACAGGGGATACCGCTGCTGACCAAAGCAGGTACGAATGCCGTAGCTCCCGGCAAAGTCTCCACCTTAATCCCTTTAGCCAAAGCTTCTCTTACGAAGAGAAATCCAGGGTCTGAGATTCCGGGCGTACCTGCATCAGAAATCATGGCTACCTGAAGGTCCTGTTCCAACATCTGGCTAATCAGACTTGGAATTTTCTTATGTTCATTGTGTTGGTGAAGAGAGGTAAGAGGGGTAGTGATCTCATAATGACTCAATAGTTTCCCGGAAGTACGGGTATCCTCAGCCGTAATGAGGTCTGCTTCTTTCAGGATACGGAGTGCCCTAAGTGTAATATCTTCCAAATTACCGATGGGGGTGGGAACCAAAATGAGGGAAGCCATAGGAGAAAATCTAAAATCAAACTATCTATCTTTCTGCATCTCTAATCATCTCTTTAAGAATCCGCTTCTAACATTTCATTGCGTCTTGGCGGCTTGGCGTGAACATATTCCTACGCAAAGACGCGAAGGCGCCAAGATTATGAGATAGAAAATTCCTCCCATAAATGAATTCTATAAGAAATATTAACAGATAAAAACCCGGAGCTAGATGAGTTAGCGACCAGATTTTCTCAAACATACAAATAAGAAAGAAGATCTGACCTAATTGGCCAGATCTTCTCATATATGGTCTTATGTAGCTCAGGCTAGAACTTCAGTACCTGCTTGAGAATCTTGGATTTCTCACGGCTACTGATTACTTCTTTATCATTGCTCAGTATGATCTTGAATCTGTTACCGAACCAGATCACAATTTCTTTCACATGCTTAAGACCTATGATGCAGGATCTATTCACACGGAAAAACTGATCTGAAGGAAGTTTTCTTTCGAAGGTATCCAGCGTATGGTTCAGCAGATAAGACTTCTCCTTGGTGTATAACCTTACAGAACGCTCTTCTACCTCAATACAAACCACCTCTGTGTAGTCTACCAGCTTGTACCTGTCACGCGTAGGGATAGGTACCTTGTTGGAGAATGGGGTTTTAATTTCTTCAGCCAATTCAGACTTTAGAATTTCCGCAATCTTTTTCTTATCCAGCGCACAACTATCCTCGCTGTTAGATACTTTATCTATGGTATTTCTCAGTCTTTCTTCATTGAAAGGCTTAAGAAGATAGTCCAGTGCGTTTAACTCAAACGCTTTGATGGCGTGCTCACTGTAAGCTGTAGCAAATACTACAGCTGGCATTTTTTCTAAGTCTATATTCTCTGCTACCTCTAACCCATTCATACCTGGCATCTCAATATCCAAGAATACAAGATCTGGTTTTAGTGATTGGATGTGCTCTAACGCATCAAATCCATTTTCTGCTGCATGAACAAGTTCTACGCTGGTGATTTTCTGAAGCAGGCGCTTCATTTTATTGCGAGCTGGAAGTTCGTCATCAGCTATTAATACGCGGAGTTTTGACATACGTGTTTGTCGGTTTTAATCTAATTCAT
>JBCBKZ010000256.1:0-7214 GCA_038520955.1 Bacteroidota bacterium
GCCAAATCTACCGGATCATTAATAGCCACTACCACGGGTACTTGTATATTCTTCAATGTTACTGCTTCTGACCAGTACCTTTCCATCGTAGTACCCGGCAGAATGTATGCCTCTACTTTTAGGGACAGAGGGCTAGCGCCTCAAAATTTGAGTAGAACGCTGGAAGACTCTGGTACGGTAACCTCCGTGCTGGTACCATGGAATACTTGTGGAGCTACACAGGCAGGTGTGTTGGGCGTAGCTACCTTAATATATGCGCCTTACTGCTTTTTCAACATTCTTAGTCCCATCATGACCATGCTGGTAGGATTCATAGGATATAAAATAGCGAAACTGAGTCCAGAAGAACAGAAAGCTGCGCAGGCAGCTGATTTGGCGGCTTAGTCTTATCATAACTTCATAAAAAATAGTGGGAACCTTTTCAGGTTCCCGCTATATGTTTTCAAAATACAATGATTACAGAATTTACTTCTTGATTAGACTGACAATGAAAAGAAGTAAAACAGCTCCTACGGTAGCAGAAATGATTGAACCTATCAGTCCACTGGTATAAATACCAAGTGCTCCCAGAGCCCATCCTCCTAACATGGCGCCTACTACACCAACAACTAAGTTGCCGATCAGACCGAAACCGCTTCCCTTCATGATTCTTCCTCCTAACCATCCTGCGGCTATACCGATAAGTGCGAAATAAATTAGACTGCTCATAGCGATGTGTTTAGGTTTACGTATAAGATTTTGTGATAATTACATAGATATTCGGGAATATCTCCTATTAAGAAGTTACGGCTTTACCAGCGTTTCCCCAAATGAATGGCAGAATCCTCTCCTCATCTTATCTGGAAAAATGGCTTACCCATACTGAAAAAGGGAGTTTTTTCTATTCTCCTCCTAATGCAGAATGGATGCATAACAAAGACTTCCTTTCTGCTGAAGAAGCCGCATCTCTAAAGGAAATTCTATTGAAGAACATCCACTGGAAGCAGGAAGAGGTGAAGATATTTGGGAAAAGAGTAGCCCAACCAAGATTAACAGCCTGGTATGGAGATGAAGGAACCACCTACACTTACTCAGGCTTACGCTTACCCCCTGAACCATGGATTCCCGTACTGCTAGAACTGAAAAAGAAAGTGGAAACCTTTTGTGGTACTAGTTTTAACAGCGTCCTCCTTAACCAATACCGGCATGGTCAAGACAGCATGGGATGGCATAGTGATGATGAAAAGGAGTTGGGCGTTAATCCTGTGATCGCCTCATTATCATTAGGAGAAAACAGAACCTTCCAGCTGAAACATAAAAGGGAAAAAGAGATACCTACTATTTCTTTTGACCTTCCTTCTGGTTCCCTATTTGTGATGAAGGGAGAAACACAAACCTACTGGAAGCATCAGGTCCCTAAAACGAAAAAAAGTAAGGCTGTGAGAATCAATCTCACTTTTAGGTTTATTCATTAACCTTTAGCTAAAAATATCGTCTTACCATGAAGGAAATATTCTAATACCATCCTTCATGAGACTTTTCATTATTCAAACCTTAATCTTGGGGGTTTTATCTGCCTCCCTAAGCGCCCAGGAAGCACCTACTATTCGTATTCTACTTAGTGAAGAAGTAGCATGGACTCCATTAAATCCTGCAAGGGGAGATGCCAGTCCCCAGGCGGCTAATCTTTGGGGAGATCGTAAAAAAGATAGTGCCACGGGTTTTCTAGTAAAATTTGTGAAAGGATTCTCCTCTCCCCCACATATACATAATGTTACCTACCGCGGCGTGGTGATAGAGGGACTACTCCATAATGATGATCCTACTGCACAAAAGATGTGGATGCCAGGGGGTTCATACTGGACTCAACCAGCAGGAGAAATACATATTACCGCAGCTGATGATGCCAGTAATATGGCCTATATAGAAATTGACAGTGGTCCTTATCTAGTTCTCCCTACAGAGAAAGCACTTGATAATGGAGAAAGGCCTGTCAACATAGACCGATCAAACATAGTATGGACTAAGGCTTCTGATTCTGCCCCAAATGTAGAGATAGCCTATCTGTGGGGGAGTCCTCAAGAGGCGAAACTAAATGGGACCATGTTGAAGCTTCCAAAAGGATTCAAGGGGAACATTCTTAGTTATAGTGATGAGTTCCATGCTATAGTAATCCAGGGACCTCTTCAATATCGTCTCTCAGGAGAATCCCCTACAGCTAAGGCGACTAGCCATACGCTGACTTCTGGAAGCTATTTCGGCTCTGAGGGAAAGGCCCTTCACCATATTTCCACTGCCCCAAATGATGTATGCATTCTCTACATTCGCACGAAGGGAAAAGTGGAAGTAGCATCTGATTGGTAGGTCTATTCTCCCTAATCCTTATTCCTAATACAGCCTCCTATAGTAGTAAACATCCGGAGCGAACAGGCTCACAGATGAGGGGAGTTCATGCTTTCTAAGGTAGCGCTGAAATTTCTTTACCTCTCTCTTCTTCTCTGATCCTCCCAGTACCAGGCTATATCTATCTTCTGATTCATACTTAGCCCAAACCATAGAATTCCACAGGAGTAACCAAGCCCCTGTTCTTTGAACACATTGCTCCCAACTCAGGCCTGTATCTATGATTAAGCCATACTGAAGTTTCCTATACCCTTCCTCTTCTGGTCTTAATACCTCTTCTCCAGAAGGAAAAAAGTTTAAGGAGGAATTTTCGAAGCTAATCATGCTATTCTCCGGAATATCTGCCTCAGACCGATAGGACTTCACCACTACCTCATCCTCTTTATTTCCTTCTTCCAGTAACAACCCATCTTCTTTCACTACCTCATCATAAAACATCTTATCCAAGACTTCTTCCTGAATGCCTCCTTCTAACTTCCCTAATACCTGATTCTCTCCGTCTAGAACCAGGAGAGCTGGCACATTTTCTATCTGAAATGAATCTCTGAGTTGTCTGGCTTCCCCCGAAACTGCGAAGCCGTTCTGCCGCATCAGCAAAACTGAGTTATTAAACTGCTTATCCTTCTGATACTTGGTGTATAGAAGTTTTTCTGCCTCTCTGCTTCTGGAAGACATAATGTCATAAAAGAAAACCACCAGGTATTTCCCTTGTGCTTTAGCTCTGCTTTGCATCTGAGAAAAAGACCCCACCGTATCCATAGGCATGAGGATAGGAGAATCGTTTGTGGGACTGCTAAACCCATAGGAAGTCAGCATCCACAAGGACATGAATAAGATGGCAGGTAAAGTGCATTTCCGGTAATCAGACAAGCAAGCCAGGTTTTTTAACATAACCATGACTGTAGGTAGATTAATTTTCAGGTGTTTAAATCTACCTTCTTCGCCTTACTTAACCCTTTCTCTTTCTACAAGCACCTATCAGTGTAAAAAGAAAGAAATTTTCGCACAAAAGTCTTGTATGATGAAACGCCCCTTGGTTCAGATTACCTATTTTTTCAGAGAGGATTTTTCTTTACAAAATACTCACTCCCAGCCCTGTACCTCCAGCTAATGACATCATCCCATCCTGAATCTGGAATCCCCCACTTACTACATCTTTAGCCAGATCCAGGCTTCCATCCAGGTCCAGATAGCGGGTATGAGGACAGGAAAAAGCGGCATGTAATGCTGCAGTAATGCTGATTATGCTCTCATCATTACATCCCCACATCAGATGAATTCCATAATGAGAGGCTTGTTCGGCTATTCTTTTTGCCTGGTAGACTCCCCCACACTTCATCAGTTTAATGTTAAATATTCCACAGAGGGTTTCTCCCTTGGTCAGCGTGAGAGCATCCTCTACATTTACCAGAGATTCATCAGCAGCTATTACGTTTCTAATCTCCTGTGGGAACTGCCCCATATCAGTGGTTTTACTCCTTGGCAAAGGCTGCTCTACCAGTTCCAGGTCCAATTTCTGGCTACGGTGGTAGAAGTCAGTAAATTCCGCTATGGAATACCCCTGATTAGCATCTACCCGGATGTGAATCTTATCTCCATACTTCTCACGTAGCTTTACCAGGCGTTCCATGTCCTCCTCTAATTCTCCTCCTATCTTTATCTTCAGGTAAGAGAATCCTCTCCCTACGTATTCTTCCGCCTCTTCCATGGTTTCTTCCAGGTTCTTGATCCCGATGGTGATAGAAGTAGGTAGTTGATGATGGTACTGCCCCAGATAACCAGCCAACGGAACGCCTAAAGTCTGGGCAAACAGATCATGGAAGGCAATATCCATAGCGGCCTTGGCTCCGGGCTTATCTGGAAACAGCTGATGCAGTTCCTGACACAAAAGATGGATCTCTCTGATATCTCGCCCTACAAACTTCTGCAGGACTTCATCATTCAAGAGGGCCTCCGTATCATTCAGGTCTTCTCCCACCACCAGTTTACTGGGATTAGTAGCCCCTATCCCTACCATGCCGTTTTCTCCTACTACCTTTACTATGATATTCTCAACTGAGGTCACGGTTTTGTAGGAAATAGAATAAGGCCTGGTTAGCTCCAGGTTTTCTCTTTCTACCGAAATAGACTGTATGTTCATGATGTAATCAGGCTTTTTATGGCTGGTAAAAGTCCTTCCACGCCTTCCTCTACGGGTAATACTACCGGAAGGCCTAACTGGCTGGCATATGTTTCTTGACGTTCTTTCGCTTCTTCTGTTTTTAAGCCCTTAGTATTTAGGCTCATTCCCAGGGTAGGAACTCCATAAGCCTTAATTAACGCTATTTCTGAGGCAGGTTCAGGCATAGGGATACCTGTACTTTCCCAGCCTTTATAGAATTTCCTGGCAGGTGCATACTGGAGAATAACCCCATTCATCTGACCAGAAACCAGAAATTCTGACCCGCAAGGACCACTTGGGTTTCTGAGTGCTGCCTGTCCTTCTACTATGATCACATCTGGCTTTTCATTTACATAGCAGCTGTGGATGGCGTGCTCTAGTTCTCCAGACACAAAGTCATTCAGCGTAGAATCAAAAATGAATCCGTAAACCCCTCCTTGCAACCAACCGGTCTGTCCAGTATATATCATCTGAGCATTAATGCCCTCTTCTCTTAACTTCTCTACCAAAAATCTGGCAGTAGTGCGCTTTCCTATTCCACAGTCAGCGCCCATCACTGCTATCTTAGGACAGGTTACTTCCATGATTTTTCCGCTCCAGAAATGTAGATCTTTTCTGGGCTTGGGCTTTCTCACATCTATCAGGGAAACGTTGTGTTTTTCTGCCAGGCTGCTCAGCTCTTTCTCATCTGATAAAAACTCATGGAGTCCACTTACCAGGGAAATCCCTGCCTGAATACAGGATTTCATCTCAGGAAACATATGCCGGGG
The DNA here is from genome assembly GCA_038520955.1 of Bacteroidota bacterium. GTDB lineage: Bacteria > Bacteroidota > Bacteroidia > J057 > J057 > JBCBKZ01. The sequence continues at coordinate 5,314 of JBCBKZ010000256.1, forward strand.
AAGTTTTCCTCCTCCGGTAGCTATTCCCAGAATAGCATAATCAGCCCCATCGGGATGTTCCGCTAAAAATGCTTCTACAGATTTAAACACAGGAGTACCACTATGCTTGCCTTCTAAAACCTCTCCGGCATCTTTGCCAGCCAGAGGTTCATCTATGACGCCTACTACCTCATATCTATCTGTTCCTCTGACCAGCCCGTGAGCTGTTTTTGCATTCATAGAATCAAATAATCCTCCTGAGAGGATGATCGCTTTTCCGTCCATCAGAAATAGGGTTAGGTGTAATGGTTTGTCAAGAATGCCTATCCAATCCCGAATTATTCTCTTTTTGATAGCCTATGGGATCGAAATGATTGGGTGAAGGTAGGATTTTTTGGCTAATTTGCATGTCCTCTTCTGAGGATTGATTAGCTGATCATTTTCATCTTATTCATTCAAGTCAATCTATTGAAATACAGTTGGTTTTTGTTGGCTTATTTTCTCTTGTTTCTGGCTTGTTCTGACAAGAAAGATCGTGAACGTGAGAAAGAGGCTGAACAGCAGCGAATAGAGGCAAAGTTAAACGAGTTTCGAGCAGACTCCCTCCAGAACTATCTGGTATCTCTTTACAGAGATCCTCAGATCCGCGCCCGAATGAATGCAAATGAAAGCCTACTTCCTAACTGGCGTCTGTTAAAAGATCCCGGCCACAAGCAGAGTAAAATCAATTCCAGCAGAGCTAAAATACGCGCTGATAAATTACAGGATCACGTCTCTATGCTATATGCTGATCCGGTCATTCAAAGAAGAATGGGGAGCAGACAGTATCTTATCCTGGACAGAAAAGGATTTTTGCCTCCCCCTAAAGGTCCCCTCGACTCTTCCTACCCTAGCCCGGAAAGCATCACATTATTACCCATTCCGCAATCGTGGTTGGATGGAAAAGCAGATATTCCTACTTCAGATCAAACAGCAACCCCTGGTTTTAAGTTGGATTTTGGGAGCATCATATTTTGGGAGGCTTTTGAAGACAGCCTTAGGGCTATCAGCGAATTAAAAGACATCAGGGTTTCAGAGGAAGAGGAACTAGTTCAGGTGAGTTTCGAAGGAAATGATTTATTCCTTCCTCAGTCTGACAGCATGAGTGATGAAGGATCTCTGTTATTGACAGATTTTTACCGCTTATTGACCCGCTTTCCTGATATACATGAGAAATATACTTTTTCATTAATCAGAGACACTACTTCCAGTATGTCTTTTGCTCTTGGCTCTCTGATGAGGCAAAGGTCCAATAAACTTCAGCTTGCATTTCAGAACAGAGGAATCCTGGATGAGAATGTAACATTGTCTACCACGACGTTTCTAAATGACGGAAATGTAAGTGAAAGAAAAATGATTTCGCTCATTCAGAGATTTACCGTGAGAATAGAGGCAGAATAGAAATTCCGTCCATAATAAAAGTTGCAGGAAAAAGATGGCTCTGATCCATCAGAAATTTTACTACTTTTACAGCTTATGAGTCCCGCTTGGAAGGCAATAGCTACATTTATTATCCGACAAAGGATCCTTTTATTGGTGATATTAGGACTCCTGATTTCCTTGATGTGGTCTCTCAGAGGTACGGAGGTTTCTCATGAGTTGACACAGGTTATTCCCGTTGAAGATGAAGAACTGAGCAGTTACCTGGACTTCAAAGAACAATTTGGAGAGGACGGGAATGTGTTAGTGGTCGGAATTGAGGGGGATTTCTTCACCCTTCCCATTTTTAATGGCATCTACGACTTGGTGGAGGACTTAAAGGAAGTAGATGGAGTAGAGAATGTAGTAGCTATCACCCACCTTTATAATATTAAGGCTGATAATGAGAATGAGCGGTATGAAGTTTTCCCGGTAGTTAATGAAAAACCTTCTACCCAGGAAGA
>JBCBKZ010000257.1:0-7184 GCA_038520955.1 Bacteroidota bacterium
TGAGATTATTGGCCTGATTTCTGGCGTTTTATATGTCATTCTTGCCTCCAGAGAAAATATTTGGTGCTGGCCCATTGGGATTCTGGGATCCATTGCTTCTATGATTGTGACATGGGAAAGTAAGCTCTACCTGGACGTTGGTTTGTTTGGGTATTATGTACTTATTGGCTTTTACGGCTGGTATCTATGGAGAAAAGGGAAGCAAGTTCAAAAAACGTTAACTATTAGTCAAATTTCTGTCAAATTGCTACTAATGCTCCTGGGACTGGGAGTTTTGTTCACCATTGGACTAGGTCAACTATTCTCTTCCTATACGGATGCTTCCATTCCCTACTGGGATGCTTTTACAACTGGCTTCAGCCTAGTAGCGACTTATATGCAGGCAAAAAAATTCCTGGAGAATTGGCTCCTTTGGATAGTGGTAGATGCTATTTATGTAGGGGTATATTTCTATAAAGAACTCGATTTCTTTGCCATTCTCTCCATCTTCTATACCATCATGGCTGTGTATGGATTTATCCACTGGAGAAAGACCTACCAATCAGCTACTGCATGAACTTAAGAAGAATAGCCATAGTAGGGCCTGAATCCACTGGAAAGTCTCTTCTTTCCCAACAACTAGCTGATCATTTTCAGACAGTATGGGTGGAGGAGTATGCCAGGGAATTCTTGAATCAGCTAGGTAGAGAATATCATCAAGCAGATTTGATAGATATCGCCAAAGGCCAGTTAGCCTTAGAAGAAGAAAGAGCTATCGAAGCCAACTCATTTCTCTTCTGCGATACCAATCTTCTGGTCATCAAAGTCTGGAGTAAGTTTGTATTTGGAGAAGTAGATCCTTGCTTATTGGAGAATATGAATCTTGACACCTATGACCTCCATCTGCTCACTGATATAGATTTACCCTGGGAGGAAGATCCACTAAGAGAACACCCTTACAGACGGAAAGAACTATTTGATATTTACCGTAAAGAACTCCTATCTGCGGGAGTCCCTTTTGAAATCGTAAGCGGAAAAGGCCCTGATAGAATTGCCTCTGCCCTGCAGGCTTTGGAAGCCCATTCTCTGGTCCCAGCTTGATTCAGAAACATTTTCCTTTTTACTTTGTCCTTGTATGAAGTAAGACCAGGGGTGCCCATAAATTTTTACGGGCTGAGATCATACCCTTAGAACCTGATCCCGGTAATGCGGGCGAAGGGACGTCAGTATGGCTAATAGGTCATCCCCTGGCCTATGTATGACCCATAATTTTTTAACCCATGAGAAACATGATGTTGCTCCTGTTATGGAGCGTAATTCCACTGGCAAGCTGGGCACAGTTTACCGTAAGTGGAAAGGTAGTCACCAAACAGGATGAACTCCCTATTACCAATGCAGAAATCGCTTTAGTTGAAGCGGGAAAGCTGGTGTTTGCTAACCAGGCAGGTGTGTTTGAAGTGCAGGATATTCCTGAAGGAGAATACACTGTTCAAGTGAAAGCACTGGACTTCCTGACCTTCGTGAGAAAGGTCAAAGTAGTAGCCAATACTGAGCTCACCTTTAAGCTCATCCCTACCATAGGGGTCTCAGAGGAGGTGCTTATTACTGCTACGAGAGCGTCTGAGAAAACGGCCACCACTTATTCTGAACTTGATAAGGAAGCCATAGACAAAGTAAACTACGGACAAGATCTTCCCTTTATCCTGGATCAGCTTCCTGGAACTGTGGTTACCTCAGACGCAGGAGCAGGAATAGGCTACACTGGTATCCGTATACGTGGTAGTGATCCTACCAGAACCAATGTTACCATTAATGGAATTCCGCTGAATGATGCAGAGTCTCACGGCGTATTCTGGGTGAATTTACCGGATTTTGCCTCTTCCGTAGACAACATTCAGGTTCAGCGCGGAGTGGGAACCTCCACTAACGGGGCCGCCGCCTTTGGAGCTACCATCAACCTACAGACCAATACCATCTCCTATGAGCCTTATGCTACCTCTGATAATACTTACGGATCATTTAATACCTGGAAGAACACTGTCAGGGTAGGAACAGGACTGATAGATGGGAAGTTCTCAGTGGATGCCCGCCTTTCCAGAATCAACTCTGATGGATGGGTAGACAGGGCCAGTTCTGATCTACGTTCTTTCTTCATCTCTGGCAACTACTATGGGAAAAAGCAGCTCCTAAAATTCAATGCCTTTAGCGGAAAGGAAATTACTTATCAGTCATGGTATGGTGTACCGGAAGCCTTAATTAATGGCGGCCCTGAAGACCTTGATGCTTTCATTGACAGAAACTTTGTAGGAGCTGAAGACGCAGCTAATCTACGCTCTGCTGGTAGACAGTATAATTTCTACACCTATGATAATGAGGTAGACAACTATCAGCAGAGGCACTATCAGCTTATGTATGCGGCTCAGCCTACTGCTGCCTGGAACCTGAACCTGGCTTTACACTATACTCAGGGGGAAGGATTCTTTGAGCAGTTCCGCGCAGATGATGACCTGGCTGATTATGGCCTCCCTAATGTGCAGGTAGGAAATGAAACCGTAACTGCCAGCGACTTCATCAGAAGAAGATGGCTGGATAATGATTTTTATGGCGCCATCTATTCTGCCCAATATCAGCCTACGGAGAATTTCCAACTTACGCTGGGAGGTGGATTTAACAGATATGATGGAGACCATTTTGGAGAAATTGTCTGGGCCAGATTTGCCAGTACCTCTGAAATCAGAGATAGATATTATGATAATCGTGGCCTAAAGGATGACTTTAACACTTATCTGAAAGGAACAGCAGAAATAGCTACTGGCCTTATAGCATACGCTGACCTACAACTCAGAACCATTAATTATGAGCTGGGTAATGCAGACCTGAATGGTCCAGGTAATGATAATGATCAGGCACCAGTGGAAGGAGATTTTGACTATAACTTCTTCAATCCCAAGTTTGGTCTTACCTACCAGCTCAGCACCAATCAAAACATCTACGCCTCTTACAGTATCTCTAACAGAGAACCTGTTAGGAGCGACCTGATAGATGCACCTGATGGGAGAACTCCTGAGCATGAAACCCTCTATGACCTGGAAGCTGGCTATAGACTCCAGAATGATAAGTTCCAATTCCAGGCTACTTACTATTGGATGGACTACAACAACCAGCTGGTCCTTACTGGAGAACTCAATGATGTAGGAGCTAATGTCAGACAGAATGTTCCTGACAGTTACAGAACCGGACTGGAGTTATCTGCTGCATGGTTACCCACGCCTAAGTTGAGAATAGCAGGAAATCTGGCTTACAGCGTAAACAAAATCAAAGTGGCTGAGGAGATCTTTAGCGACTTCGATAACGGAGGCCTGGTGATCAACAGGTTTGAGGATTCAGATATTTCTTTCTCCCCAGATTGGGTAGGAGGTTATACCGTTAGCTATGCACCCGTAAGAGGACTGGAAATATCTGCCATAGGTAAATATGTAGGCGATCAGTTTCTAGACAATACTTCCAATGAGAACCGCAAGTTAGATGCCTTTTACAACCAGGATGTGAACATCACTTATACCATCAAACCTTCCTGGGCAAAGGAGATTCAGCTAGGACTGTTGGTGAAGAACGTATTTGATGCAGAGTTTGAGCCTAACGGTTATACCTTCAGTTATAAGGCAGGAGGAGAGGTGATCACGGAAAACTTCTTCTATCCTCAGGCAGGTACCTATGCCTTAGGAAGACTGTCGATTACTCTGTAAAACTTCCTTTGCGACTTCGCGGCTTTGCGTGGAATCATTTCACGCGAAGTCGCAAAGCCGCAAAGAATACATTAGCGTGATATACAACGCTATTTTTATCTTTCCTTATGCCTAGTTACGTCCCTTTTCTGGAACTAGATACTCTCTCCCCAAAGCTGGTAGTAGACAGCTACCACCCAGAAGCCTTTAACCTTTCTCACTGGAGAGGAGCTAATGTCCATTCTCACCTGCAGGATGATACCAGCACAGGCATAGTGCTAAATGCGATCAAGCAGAATATTCCTGAGCTTTCTTATCCGTATGTCAGCAATAATCACTGGGACATAGATGGCTTTATGGGAATCTGGAGCCTTCTTAACCCACAACTAGCCATGGAGTACGAAGAAGTGATCAGGGCTATGGCATTACTGGGAGATTTTAGAGAATGGAATCCTGAAAGCAAGTATGCAGACAGGGTACTGAAGCTGGTATGCTGGCTAAATACAGTTGAAAAAAAAGAGTTCTACAAGCCTTTTGGTGCAGACCAAAATGAGCTAATTGGGAGTATAGAGAAGTTCGACTACTTCCTACCAGTATTCGGAGAAGTGCTACAAAACCCGGATAGATTTAGAATAGACTGGGAAAAGGAATTCAGAGAAGTAAAAACACATCTGTCTTTAAAGAAACAGGAATTCATTCCCGACATCAGGCTATGTGTAGTTAACGCTTCCTCTCCCCTACACTACTATGCCTTGTTTGCTGAAAGTGATCAGGCAGATATGGTCTTAATGATGTATCCAGAGAATAGGTATGAGCTGGAGTATAAGTACACTACATGGGTGGACACGCCCTTGAGAGAATCCTTCCCCAGGATCAGCCTTAAACCCTTAGTTGCCTATCTGAATACGCTAGAGAAAAACGGTAAATGGGTATACCACGCCATCAAAGATACAGGCCCTTCCCTCCACCTTCATACTAGCACGCTAGATAAGGCTGACCGCTTTGATCATCCTTACACACGAGAAATAGGAAGTTCTTCCATCCCTCCGGAGCAATTTCAGGAGATGGTCATTTCCTATTACCGAATGGCTTATGAACACATAGCTCCACAATCCCTTTGGACATGGAAAGAAATGCAGAAGGTGAATGAGGGGTTGGGGTCCAAGTTGGCTAGATGGAAGTAAAAAGATTTTCTAAAAGCTTACCCATGTTTCCATAAGTGGAAACTATTAGTTAAATTATTTCGTATCAAAACTGTTTATGCATCCTAAGTTTGAGCTGATTTTCTTATAAGAAGCCCGAACATTCTTAGCAAACCTGGAAAAAAAGACACAAAGGAAGGTTATCTACAATCTAGATAAGGCAAGATTTACGCTAGACCCGAAATTATTCAAAAAACTCACAAATGATGTTTGGGAGTTTCGAACCAGATTCAATAAACAACAGATTCGGATGTTGGCATTTTGGGATAAGAGAGATGGAAAAAATACGCTTGTCATCGTAACTCATGGCATAGTTAAGAAACAAGGGAAGGTGCCTGCTAAAGAAATAGAAAAAACCACTAGACTTAAAGAAGAATATTTCTCTCAGAAGAATTAATCATGGAAAAAGAGTTGAAAATCTATTCCCTTGACCAGCTTAAAGACGAGTTCATCGGCCAAGAAGGAAGTGTCGAACGAGAATCTTATGAGTTCGAATTAAAGATGGAGTTAATTGGGGAGATGATAAAAAAAGCAAGGCTAGCGAGAAACATGACACAAGCAGAGCTGGGAGAATTAGTGGGGGTCCAAAAGGCCCAAATCTCTAAACTGGAAGGAAGTGCGCAGAATGTGACCTTATCTACTATTATAAAAATTTTCCAGGCCCTGAGAGCGAATGTTAGCCTTCAAGTTGAACTACAGAACTAAATCCATTGATCGTATCATTAATTACTGATACAATGAGAACTAGTACTTAGTACCCCGTAAGAAATAAGTTTAGAAACTAAATAGAGACTCTCTAAAATGGCTATATAGAAATAGTCGACCTTTAATTTGTGCAATTATCTTATTAATTTATGTACAAAATTAAGTACAAATAATGATAGCTGTTACCATTTCTTCCTTACGTTCCAACATGAAAAGCTTCTTTGATAAGGTAAGTGATTCTTTAGAAGTACTTATCGTTCCTCGGAATTCCAAAGAAGAAGATGCTATAGTGATCATGTCTATCAAGGAATATAATTCCCTCCAGGAAACAGCTCACCTGTTATCCACTAGTGCGAATAGAAGACGCTTAGAAGAATCTCTTTCCCAACTTCAAGATGGAGATACGGTTCCCTATAAGCTGGATGAAGAGTGAATATAGAATTTACCAAAAACGCATGGGAGGAATTTTCCTACTGGATAGAAACAGATCCAGAAATAGCTAAAAGGATAAAAGAGCTAATAAAAGCCATAAGACAAAATCCTTTTAAAGGTATCGGAAAACCGGAACCTCTGAAACATGACCTAAAAGGGTATTGGTCAAGAAGAATTACCTCAGAACACAGGTTGGTATATAGAGTGAGTGGTCAAAAAGGAATAGACCAAAAGGTTTCCATCATACAGTGTCGTTTTCACTATTAGTTTCTAATCCTCGCCTAATTCCTCCAGTAACGCTTCTACTTCCTCCCTTTTAAATGCGCTTCTTATATCCTTCAATTCTGTTAAGGCAGCAATCGCTTCCTCCTCTTGTCCATTCTTGAGAAGAAGGAGAGCCCTATACCAGCTTACCTCATCAGCATAGTCAAAGTCAGGGCTATTTATAGTTGTGAGTATGCTTTCGGCCTGCGACAGGCTATCTATCTGCATAAGAGACATGGCCTGATAGAAGCGTACTGCATCCTTAGCATCAGATAATTCTGTGTATAGTGAGAAAGATTGACTGGCCTTCTCAAACTGGCCGGACTCATATTGAAAAAAGGCTACAGAGAGGAGACTGTCTTCCCCTATTTGGTTACGCGTGATGGGCATGTACACATTAGGATAGGTATCAAAATAAGTTCCGTACAAGTCTGAGGTGTTAGGCTTAGGCCAGAAAATGTAGGAAAGACCTATTAGTAGGACTAGTCCGGCAGCTAAGGACATCCACCGCATAGGTATGATCCTCTTTTCTTCTTTCTCTATGCCTGTGAGGAACTCTTTTAATTCAGCTTTCTCTCCCTCTATCACAGCTGCCATTACGGCCTGATATTCCTGAAACTGCTCCTTTGCTTCAGGATCTTCCTGAAACATGGCGGACAAGGAGCTTTCCTCCGCTGGGGTCAACTGACCCAGTATTTTTTTGCGAAATAATGCTTCCCTATCCATGATACATTTTTATGGTCTCCTTTAACTTTTTCAAGCACCGAGATTTATAGCTTTTGACTGTATTCTCATCCTTATAGCCGGTTTCCACCACAATTTCTCTTATGCTAAATCCTCTGTAATAAAAGAGCTTCAGAAGCTCCCGGCATTTATC